>NZ_JBEPFL010000014.1:0-186451 GCF_040301925.1 Streptomyces sp. NPDC000075 | reverse complement strand
GGCGGATGACGGCGTTGGACACGGATGAACCTTCCGACGGGGACAGGGACGGTCGCGGCGCATGCCGGAGCATGCGGGAGCCACTCACACGAAGGGGAGGGGTTCGGCCGGCGGGGGGCGGTGGGCCCCGGCCGCCTCGGCGACAACACCAGTTAGCCAGGCCCCGGCCGCCCTGGCAACGCCCCCCTGCTACGAGCGGGGATAGGAGGAGGGGCTCAAGGTCCCGGGTGGAGGGGGAGGGTGGCCATGGTGGGGCGCGGGTGTGCGCGGGGTGGCGGGGGTACTAGGGCGGGTCGGATGTGACCTGGGTCCTGTGGGCCGCCTCACCGCCCAGCCGCCCCGATGTCACCGTCCGTACCGGTTCATACCCCGTCGGGTGCGTGTCCCGGGCCACTTCCGGCCCCCGAATCGAAGGAAACGGGCGCGTCGAACGCCGCTTTCCGAGTGGCCCGCCGCAGCGCCCGCAGCAGGGTGCTGCCGAGGGTGAGGGTCAGGACGACCGTCAGGGCGGCCCGCCCCAGGTCCCAGCCCAGCGAGGTCGCCAGGCAGTACGCGAAGAAGCGCGCGAGGTTCTCCGGCACGGGGTCCCCGGGGTGGAAGGAGACGCCCTGCCCCATGCCCTGGAGCAGGACCCAGCCCTGGAGGTTCATGACCGTCCCGTACGCGAACGAGCCGAGGAACCCGTACGCCGCGAGCATCGCCAGCTCCGCCCGTCCCCGGATCCCCGTCGCCCCGGGCAGCAGCCCGGCGCCCAGCGAGAACCACCCCAGGGCCAGCATCTGGAACGGCATCCACGGCCCCACCCCGCCCGTGAGCAGGGCGGACGCGAACATCGTGACGGCGCCGAGGACGAAGCCGAAGCCGGGGCCGAGGACGCGGCCGCTGAGCACCATCAGGAAGAACATGGGCTCCAGGCCGGCCGTGCCGGCGCCCAGCGGACGCAGCGCGGCCCCGACGGCGGCGAGCACGCCGAGCATGGCCACCGCCTTCGCGTCCATCCCGTTGTCGGCGATGGTCGCGACGACGACGCCCACGAGGAGGGGGAGCAGCGCGGCGAAGAGCCAGGGGGCGTCCTGGGAGTGCGCCAGGCCCGACCCGGCGTCCGCGAGGAGGGGCCAGCCGAAGGCGGCGATGCCGATGAGGGTGACGAGGACCAGGGCCGCTGCGGCGCGGGGGCCGATGCGGATGGGGCGGAGGGGGCGGGTGGGGTGGGTGGTGTGGGTAGGGCGGGTGGTCATGGTGTGGTCTCCGCCGTGGTCTTCGTGGGCTCCGTGGTGTTCAGCGCGGCGGCCACCTGGGAGACCGTGAGCCAGCGGTCCGGGGCGAGGATCTTGGCCACCTGGGGGGCGAAGGCGGGGGAGGACACCACGACCTCGGCGGTCGGCCCGTCCGCGACGATCTCGCCGCCCGCCAGGATGACCACGCGGTGGGCCAGCTCGGCGGCGAGCTCCACGTCGTGGGTGGCGAGGACGATGGCGTGGCCGTCGGCGGCCAGGGCGCGCAGGGTTTCGACGAGGCGGCCCTTGGCGGCGTAGTCCAGGCCGCGGGTGGGCTCGTCGAGGAGGAGCAGGGCGGGGCGGCCGGTCAGGACCAGGGCGAGGGCGAGCGTGAGGCGCTGGCCCTCGGACAGGTCCCTGGGGTGGGTGCCGTCCGGAACGTCGGGCAGCAGGGTGCTGACCAGGGCGCGGCAGGTTCCGGGGGCGGCCCCGGCGTCGGCGTCGGCGGCGGCGCACTCGGCGGCGACGGTGTCGGCGTAGAGGAGGTCGCGGGGTTCCTGCGGGACCAGGCCGACCCGGCGCACCATCTCCGGGGGCGGGGTGCGGTGGGGGGTGCGGCCGCCGACCGTCACCTGGCCGGTGGTGGGGGCGAGGGTGCCCGTGAGGGCGGCGAGGAGGGTGGACTTGCCGGCGCCGTTGCGGCCCATGAGGGCGATGGTTTCGCCGGGGGCGACGGTGAGGGTGATGTCGTGGAGGACCTCTGCGCGGGAGCGGCGGATGCCGAGGGCGGTGACGGTGGCGGTGGCGCCGGGGGCGCCGGTGGGGGTGGGGGTTCCGGGTGTGGCGTCGCCCGGCCCGCGCCGGGAGCGGCCGGTCAGGCGGGCCAGCAGGCCGGGGCGGGGGGTGGGGGCCGTTGTCGGTGCGGGTGCGGGTGCGGGTGCGGGTGCGGGTGCGGGTGCGGGTGCCGGTGTGGTGGGTGCCGCTGCGCGGAGCTGCTCCCCGCCCCGCCCTTCCACCGTTCCCCGGGGCTCCGCCCCGGACCCCGTTTCGGGGGCTCCGCCCCCTGACCCCAGCGCCTCAAGCGCCGGCGGGGCTGGGACGGCCCGGGACGGGGACCCGGACCCCAGCGCCTCAAACGCCGGCGGGGCTGGAACGGCTCGCGCCGACAGTCGTGCCCGCAGTGGAGCGGATGCGCGGCGGGCGTCGCGGACCGAGAGGGGGAGGGGGGTCCAGCCCGCCAGGCGGCCCAGGGAGACCACCGGGGGGTGGACCGGGGAGACGGCCATGATCTGCGACGGGGTGCCCAGGACCGGCGGCTCGCCCGGAGACGGCAGGAGCAGGACGCGGTCGGCGTACTGGACGACCCGCTCCAGGCGGTGCTCCGCCATCAGGACCGTCGTGCCCAGGTCATGGACCAGCCGCTGGAGCACCGCCAGCACCTCCTCCGCCGCCGCCGGGTCCAGCGCGGAGGTGGGCTCGTCCAGGACGAGCACCTTCGGGTGCGTCGTCAGGACCGAGCCGATCGCCACCCGCTGCTGCTGGCCCCCGGAGAGGGTCGCGATCGGGCGGTCGCGGAGTTCGTTCAGGCCCAGCAGGTCGAGGGTCTCCTCCACCCGGCGGCGCATCACCGCGGGCGGCAGGCCCAGCGACTCCATGCCGTACGCCAGCTCGTCCTCCACCACGTCCGTCACGAAGTGGGCCCGCGGATCCTGCCCCACCGTGCCCACCACGTCCGCGAGCTCGCGCGGCGGGTGCGTACGGGTGTCGCGCCCGGCGACCGTCACCCGCCCCCGCAGCGTGCCGCCCGTGAAGTGCGGGACCAGCCCGGACACGGCCCCCAGCAGGGTCGACTTGCCGACCCCCGACGGGCCGACGAGGAGGGTCAGCTCCCCTTCCGGGAGGGTGAAGTCCGCGTCACGCAGGGACGGCCGCGCGGCGCCCTCGTACGTCACCGAGACCTGGTCGAAGCGGATCAACGCGACGGCTCCTTCGGGGAAAGGGAGGGGACGGGGGCCACGAACGCCGGGAGCAGGCCGAGCAGGACCGCCGCCGCCGGCCACAGCGGGAGCCCCGGCGCGGCCAGCGGGACCACGCCCGGCCGCAGCCCCTCGGGGTCCACCGACCCGGCGTGGACGAGGAGGGCCGCCACCGCCGCCCCCGACCCGGCGACCAGCCAGGCGCGCGCCCCCCACCGGTCGGGCCGGTAACGGGTGCGGACGCTGCGCCGCCCGCCCAGCCGCAGCCCCGCGAGGGCCAGGGCCAGGCCGATGCCGAGCAGGGGCAGCCCGAAGGCGGCGCCCTCCGCCGCGAGGAGCCCGTACGTGCCCGCGCACATGCCGAGCAGTCCGCCGAGCGTGAGGACGTTGGTGGTGTGCCGCACCGCGGCCGGGACCCGCGCCGTACGGCCGTACCCGCGCGCGTCCATCGACGCGGCGACGGCCACCGACCGCTCCAGCGCGCCCTCCAGCACCGGCAGCCCGATCTGGAGCACGGCCCGCACCCCGCCCGTGGGACGGCCGCGCAGCCGGCGCGCGGTCCGCAGCCGGGCCACGTCCGCGACCATGTTCGGCGCGAAGGTCATGGCCACGACGACGGCCACGCCCGCCTCGTACAGCGCCGCGGGCAGCGACTTCAGCAGCCGCGCCGGAGACGCGAGGGCGTTCGCCGCGCCGACGCAGATCAGCAGCGTCGCCAGCTTCGCCCCGTCGTAGAAGGCGAACGCCAGCTGCTCGGCGGTGACCCGCCCGCCGAAGCGGATGCCCTGCGCCCACGCCGGGAGCGGCACCTCCGGCAGGGTGAACAGGAGGTGCGTGCCGGGGATCGGGGAGCCCAGCAGCACGGAGAACAGCAGCCGCAGCCCGACGACGAACAGGCCGAGCCTGACGAAGGCGGCGTACGAGCGCGCCCAGGGCGCCTCGGTCCGGCGGGCGGCGACCACGTAACCGGCGACGCCGACGATCAGCCCGAGCAGCAGCGGGTTGGTGGTCCGGGAGGCGGCGGTCGCGAGCCCGAGGGCCCACAGCCACCAGGCCCCCGCGTGCAGGGTGTTGCTCCGGCGCGCCTCGGGAGCCCGCCAGGACCGTTCCTTCTTGTACGAGGACCCCGGCGACCCCCGACCGGCCCCTGCGGCGCCGGACCGGGACGGGGTCGCGTCCGCACGTGCCGCGCCGTGGGTGGTGTTCCCGCCCGCCGGGGGAGGAGCCGTCATCGCCTGCGGCGGCGGGACTGCCAGACGGCCGCCGCGCCCAGGGCGGCCACCGCCGCCACGCCCGCGAGCAGGCCGGCCGAGGGGCCGGAGCCCCCACCCGAGGAGGCCCCGCCCGAGGAACCCCCGCCCGAGGAGGGCGCGGCGGCGGAGGCCGAGGCCTGGGGCTCCGCGTCCGCGATCGGTTCGCCGCAGCCCGACTTCGGGTAGCCGGAGATCGCGCACAGCAGCGCCGCGCCGTTGTAGCGCAGCGGCTTCGCCACCGAGGCCAGTGCCTCGGCGGCCGTGGCCTCCGGGGCCACCTGGGCGCAGGCCGTGCGCGGGGCCTCCTGCGGCGGTGTCTCACCGGCGGGCGCGTCACCGGGCACGCCGAAGTCGACGACGAGCGCCACCCGCTTCTTCCCCTCCGCAGCGGCGGTGCCGCCGCAGACGGCCTCGAAGTCGGCGCCGGTGCGCGGCTGAGCCGCCTCGGCGCCGGCGTCCTTGCTCACCGAGAAGCGGAAGCCGAGCGTGGTGCCGTCCGCGGGCCGGGCCGTCGACGGGCCCTGGGTCGCGTAGCCCCACTTCCCGCCCGTGCCCTCCCAGAACGACCAGTAGCGGTAGCTCGCCGCCAGTGCCGGGGAGGCCGCGAACAGGGTCAGGAGCAGGCCCAGGACGGCCAGCAGGCCGACGGGGCCCCGCGAACGGCGCCGGCTCACAGCTCGTTCTTCTTGCGGCGGCCGCTCAGCAGGATGCCGATGCCCATGCCGGCGGCGGCGCCCGCGCCGATGATCCACCAGAGGTTCTGGTTGCCGGAGGAGGACTTGTCGCCCTTGTTCTCCACCTTCTGCGCCTCGGCGTCCGGCTGCTGCGGGGCGGGGCCCGTCGCGTTCAGCGCCGCGACGAGGTCGACGCCGCCGAAGGCCTTCGGGTCGGTGCCCGTGGCGTGGGCGGTCAGGACCAGGGTGGCGAGGGCGGCCGGGTTCCGGTTGGACCAGGACGCCGAGTTGTTCTTGAGCCACTCCAGCGCGCCCGAGGCCGCCTGCCGGTGCCCGGTCGCGGCCAGGGCGATCACGGCGTCGGCGGTGTTGCCGGTGTCCGCGGTCGGCTGGTCGGCGCCGGGGGTGACGGCCGTCAGGTGGCCGTCCTTCTTCAGGGCCTCGGCCAGGTAGCCGGCGGCGGCCTGGGCGGCGGCGGCCGGGTCGGCGGCGCCCGCCGGGCAGGGCAGCGCGGCGGCGGGGGTGTCCGTGGTGGCGGGCTCGACGAGCGTGCCCTTGCCCAGGCCCGCCAGGACGGCGGCGGCCGTGGCGTCGGCGTTGGCGGCGAGCTTGCCGTCGGCCGGCTGGTAGCCGAAGGCGCCCCGGTCGGAGGCCGGCTCGGCGGAGCAGCCCAGCTGGAAGGAGAGCAGGCCGTCGTAGGCGGACTTGCCGGCCTTCGACTTCACCTCGGCCGGCTTCTCGCCCGCCACCGCGAGGGCGCTGATCACGATCGAGGTGGAGCTGCCCTCACTGGGGGAGCCGGGGACGTAGGCCCAGCCGCCGTCCTCGTTCTGGACGGACTTCAGCCAGTCCACGGCCTTCTTGACCTGGGCGTCCTTGCCACCGAGGGCCTTCAGCGCCTGGACGGCCACGGCGGTGGCGTTCGTGTCGAACACGGTCGTCGCGTCACAGGCCTTCGTGGCGTCCGCGCGGAACGAGGCGAAGCCGCCGTTCGCGCACTGCTGGCCGGTCAGCCAGTCGACGGCCTGCGGGGCCGGCTTCTCGCCGACCGTCTGCTGGGCGAGCAGCGCGAAGGACTGGCGCCACACCCCGTCGTAGGAGGGGTCGGCCTTGCCGAAGAGGCCCGACGGGACGACCGGCGGCGCGGAGGGGGCGGGCGGCGGCGTGTCGGCGAGGGCTGCGGGGGCGGCGCCCACGCAGAGCACGGCGGAAGCGGCGAGCGCGGCTGCGCTGCGGCGGACGTTCATGGCGGGGCGGGTGCCTCTCGTGCGGGGAGCGGGAGACGGGCACGCGCGGGCACCGGGCTCCGGCTCCGTTTACCTCGACGGTGCCGGCCGCCGGAAGCCCCGGCGGCACGAGCCGCGCACCTCCGCTACGGGGCATTCCGGCTCCCCGCCCCGCGTGCGGCGGGCCGGGTCACGGTTGCGGGTCAGCGCCGGATTCGCACCGGCTTCCCCCCGTACGGAAGTGTGGACGACGGCCTTACTCTACCGGCCCGTACCCCGGCGCCCCCGGGGCACCGGGCCCCCGCGGGCCCGCCCGGCCCGCCGCCCGGCGCCCCTCACACCGCCCGGTACGCCACCGGGCCGGTGCCCGGGACGGCCTCCGCCCGGCCCTGTTTGACCAGGCGCCGCAGATGGGCTTCCGCTTCCGAGACGGCGATGTTCCGGGAGCCGTACGGGATCTGCTCCCAGGGCCGGTTCCACTCCATCCGCTCCGCGAGCCCCCACGGGGTCAGCGGCTCGGCCAGCAGCAGCCGCCACAAGCCGGCCAGCCGCTCCTCGTGGTGCGCGAGGAGCTCCCGTACGCGGGCGGGGGCGTCGGTGAAGGCGTGCTGGTGGGCCGGGAGCACCTCGGCGGGCTCCAGGCGGCCGACGCGTTCGAGGGAGTCGAGGTAGTCGCCCAGGGGGTCGGTGACCCGGGTGTCGTCCGGGGCCTCGTACAGGCCGATGTGCGGGGAGATCCCGGGCAGCAGGTGGTCGCCGGAGAAGAGCCGGCCGTTGCCGGGCAGGTTCGCGGGGTGGGTCTCCTCCAGGTGCAGGCAGACGTGGCCGGGGGTGTGCCCGGGGGTCCAGATCGCCCGCAGCCGCCGTCCGGGCAGCGGGAGCGGCTCTCCGGGGACGATCTCCCGGTCGGGGACGGCGGCCCGCAGCCCGGGCAGGGTCCGCATCCGCCCGCTCTCCCGGGCCGCCCGCAGCGGCGCGACGTGCTCCTCGGGGGCTCCGGCGGCGGTCAGCTTCTCGCTCATGTAGTCGAACCAGACGCCCGGCTCGGACGAGCGCGTCCGCAGCACGACCTCGGTGTCGGCGGCGTGCATGGCGATCCACGCGCCGGAGGCCTCCCGGACCTTCCCGGAGAGGCCGTGGTGGTCGGGGTGGTGGTGGGTGATGACCACGCCGTGCACGTCGTTCACGGCGATGCCGAGTGCGCCGAGACCGCCGGTGAGTGCGTCCCAGGAGGCGGGGTCGTCCCAGCCGGTGTCGACGAGGACGGGGCCGGCGTCCGTGTCGAGGACGTGGACGAGGGTGTGTCCCAGGGGGTTGTCGGGGATGGGGACCTTGATGCCCCACACACCCCCGCCGTGGTCGGTGACCTGTGACATGACCTCTGACATGGGGGCTCCCTGGCCGGCTCGATCCGCTCTGACGAGAACGCGTTCCAGTAGTAGCCCAAGTCGACCGTCCACCAACAGTCCTGACGGGCCATCGGATCTTCCGGCACCCTCGTCCGGACCGTGGACTCCTCGAACTAGAACTGGTATCAGTTCTGCGACATCGGTGAGAGCGTGCGCAGCCCCCTGGAGGCACCGGACATGACCGAGCTCGTGGAACACGGACAACTGTTCATCGGCGGGGAATGGACCGATCCGCTGGGCACCGGCACCATCCGCGTCGTCTCCCCCCACACCGAGCAGGTCATCGGCAGCGTCCCGCACGCCTGCGAGGCGGACGTGGACCGCGCCGTCGCCGCCGCCCGCAGGGCCTTCGACCAGGGCCCCTGGCCCCGGCTCTCCCTCGACGAGCGCATCGCCGTCGTCACCCGCATCAAGGACGCCATCACCGTCCGGCACGAGGAGATAGCCCGCTCCATCAGCTCCCAGAACGGCTCCCCGTACTCCTGGAGCGTCCTGGCCCAGGCCCTCGGCGCGATGATGGTCTACGACTCCGCCATCACCGTCGCCCGCGATTACCCGTACGAGGAGCGCCGCCAGGGCGCCCTCGGGCCGATCCTGGTGCGCCGCGAACCGGTCGGGGTCGTCGCCGCCGTCATCCCCTGGAACGTCCCGCAGTTCGTGGCCGCCGCGAAGCTCGCGCCCGCGCTGCTCACCGGCTCCTGCGTCATCCTCAAGCCCTCGCCCGAGGCCCCGCTGGACTCCTTCATCCTGGCCGACATCGCCCGGGAGGCCGGGCTGCCCGAGGGCGTGCTGTCGGTCCTGCCCGCCGACCGCGAGGTCAGCGAGTACCTGGTCGCACACCCCGGCGTCGACAAGGTCGCCTTCACCGGCTCGGTCGCGGCCGGCAAGCGGGTCATGGAGGTCGCCGCCCGCAACCTGACCCGGGTCACCCTCGAACTCGGCGGCAAGTCAGCCGCCGTGATCCTGCCCGACGCGGACCTGGAGGCCGCCGTCGCCGGGATCGTCCCCGCCGCCTGGATGAACAACGGCCAGGCCTGCGTCGCCCAGACCCGGATCCTCGCCCCCCGCAGCCGCTACGGGGAGATCGCCGAGGCCCTCGCGGCCGCCGCCGGAGCCCTCGTCGTCGGCGACCCCCTCGACCCGGCGACCCAGCTCGGCCCGCTCGTCGCCGAGCGCCAGCAGCGGCGCTCCCTCGACTACATCCGCATCGGCCAGGAGGAGGGCGCCAAGATCCTCACCGGCGGCGGCCGTCCGGCCGGCCTGGAGCGCGGCTGGTACGTCGAACCCACCCTCTTCGGCGACGTCGACAACTCGATGCGGATCGCCCGCGAGGAGATCTTCGGCCCGGTGGTCTGCCTGATCCCGTACGGGAACGAGGCGGAGGCCTCCCGTATCGCGAACGACTCGGAGTTCGGCCTCAGCGGCAGCGTCTGGACCGCCGACGTCGACCACGGCGTCGACTTCGCCCGGGGCGTGCGCACCGGCACCTTCAACGTCAACACCTTCAGCCTGGACATGCTCGGCCCGTTCGGCGGCTACAAGAACAGCGGCGTGGGGCGGGAGTTCGGCCCCGAGGGCCTGAGCGAGTACCTGGAGCACAAGATGATCCACCTGCCGGCGGGCTCGTGATGGGCGACCGCTGGCAGGTCGAGGTGGACCGGGGCGTCTGCATCGGCTCGGGCATGTGCGTCAACCACGCCCCCGAGGCCTTCGCCCTCGACTCGGCCCGCCAGTCCCGCCCCCGCACCCCGGAGACGGACGCCAACGAACCCACCCTCACGGCGGCGGAGGGCTGCCCGGTCGAGGCCATCCTGATCACCTTGGCGGCCACGGGGGAGCCGGTGTTCCCGCCGGAGGACTGACGGCGGCCGGGCCGGACCCGACGGCTCCGGCCCGACACGCCCCACCCGACATGCCCGGACGGAATATCCCATGTCGCTAGCTTGTCGCATCATCCGCTTCCACCCCCCGGAAGAAGACCGATGCGCCAGCCCGCCCCGTCCACCGCGCGCAGACGCGCCGCGTGGTGGTCCCTGGTCCTGACCACACTCCTCCTGGCCTGGACCCTCCCACCCGGCGCGGCCCAGGCCGCCCCCCGGCCCCAGCCCCGGCCGGACCACGACCACCACCACTCCGTGCACCACAAACGCCACCATTCGCCCCGGCTGTCCCAGCAGGCGAAGAAGGGCCGCTACGGCGGCGGCGGAGAAACCCTCGGCACCCTGCGCAGCTGGCCGACCATCGACTGGTCCGGCCAGACCGTGCTGCGCGAGTTCAAGCTGCGCACCCTCACCCCGCACACCGAGATCTGGGTCCCCACCGGCGACCTGCGGGTGGACACCGAGGACTGCGCCACCTCCAATGCCGACGACCTCGTCATCACCGACCCGCAGCTGCGCTACCTGGGTGAACAGTTCGAGAAGGTGATCCGCCCCCGCGAGGCCGAGGTCTTCGGCGTCCCCAGGCCGCGCGACGGCAGCCACGCCAAGCCGGAGCTCCTCGACCCGAGCATCCCGGCGGACGCCTGGCGCGGCAAGGGCGACCGCGTCGTCGTCCTCGTCGACAACATGGCGGCCGGCGGGCAGTTCATCAGCGACGACGTCGAGGCGGTGGACCGCAACATCCTCATCGTCCAGGCCGCGGGCTGGAAGACCATGCTCGGCGCCAAGCCGGCCAACCTGGGCGGGACCCCGTGCCGCATCTGGGAAGGCTTCCCGATGCCGAACTACATCGAGGGCCTGCTCGCCCACGAGTACAACCACGTGCTCTGGTACAGCAGGGCCAAGGACGCCCAGGGTGCCACCTGGACGGTCGAGGGCGTCGCCGAATGGGCCAGGTGGCTGGTCGGCTACGACGACCGCAGGCAGGACGCCCTCAAGAACCTCAAGATCGGCTGCTTCCAGGGCCGCCAGCGGGCCATGTTCCCCGCCGGCTACACCGACGCCTACAACGACCGCGCCGGCGGGCCCGAGAACTCCCTCACCATCTGGGGCGACCCCGGCCAGAGCGTCCTGTGCGACTACGGCGCCTCCGAGGTCATGATCCACACCCTCGCCGAACGGTACGGACACGGCTTCGTCAGGGACTTCCTCTACGAAGGCGACGGCTCCGGCTTCGAACGCCTCACCAGGGTCCTCGCCCGGCACGGAGCCCACGAGGACGCCTTCACCCTCCTGCGCGACTGGTCCGCCACCGCCGCCCTCGACGGCCTCCTCGACGACGGAGCCGAGCTCACCGGCGCCGACCCCCGCCGCTTCCGCGCGAAGCCGCTCCACTCCACCGTCAACCTCGACACCCCCTTCGCCTACGCCCGCCCCGGCGCCCCCACCAACGGCGCCGACTTCGTCCGCCTGCGCGACGGCACCGGCACCCACCTCCCCGCCGGCGCCCTGAAGTCCCTCACCTTCGACGCCCCGACCGTGTACCCCACCCGCCCGGTGGAGTGGACCGTCGACCCGGACGGCCACGCGACGGGCGACCCCGCCCTCTACTCGGGCCCCGTCAACGGCGAGGTCAACCTCGACCGCAGCATCGTCCGCCCGGTCACCGTCGACCCCGCCGACCCCACCCTCTCCTTCGACGCCCGCTGGGACATCGAGCCCGGCTACGACCTCGGCGTCGTCCAGGTCTCCACCGACGGCGGCGCCACCTTCACCTCACGCAAGAGCGCGGGCATGGTCACCAGCCTGAACACCGACGCCGAAGGCGACCTCGTCAACCTGCTGCCCGGCTTCAACGGGAACTCCGGCGGCTGGACCCACCAGAGCGTCGACCTCTCCGACCTCGCGGGCCGCACCGTACTCGTGGCCTTCCGCTACCGGGCGGACTCCTTCACCACGAACCCGGGCCTGTGGGTCGACGACATCAGATCCGGCTCCACCCTGATCTCGGACGGATCCTCCCTCACCGGCTGGCAGACGATCAGCAACTACCAGATCCAGAAGATCCCCGGCATCAGCCTGCGCCTCGTCGCCTACACCGACGACCACAAGCGGGCCTGGACCGCCGAGGCCCCCCTGGACGCCGATTACCACGCGGTACTGGACGAACGCCGCCTGCGCCGCCTGCTCGGCACCCGGGCGCAAACGGTTTTCGCGATCGTCGACCACTACGAACCCACCGAATCGATCAAGTCCGCCGCGCCCTACCGCCTCACCGTCAACGGCGTCCTCCAGCCCGGCGGCGCCTGACCGGCGCCCCGGCTTTCCCCCGGCGCCCGACCGGAGGATCGTAGGAGGTGTGACCGACAGGCATCGCCACTGGAGGTGCGTCATGCGCAAGGTCATGGACTGCAGGGAGTACCCCAGCGAAGTCGGGTGCACCCTGACCATCATCGGTGAGGAAGACGAGGTCATGGGCGCGGCCGTCCAGCACGCGGTCGCGGTACACGGCGAGGAGGACACCCAGGAATTCCGCGACGCCCTGCGCGGCATGCTGAAGACCGAGGCGACCTCAGGGGTGTGAGCCCCGGAGCTCCTCCAAGGCCTCCCGGGCGGAGAACGACTCGAAGAGCCGCAGCACCGGCCCCTGCTCGGACGCCAGGACCCCGTAGTACTCCGGAATGAGCGAAAGGTCCCCCCAGGGCTCCTCCACATGAGCCCGGACCAGGAGCCTCCCTGATCCCGTGGACCGTATCCACGGGATCAGGAGGAACCCGTCCAGCGCGGGGTGGCCGACTGCGGCAAGGACGTTCTCCCCTTCGACCAGCTCCAGAACAGCCGGACGCCCGTCCCCGGGACAATCCATCAGCCGCCCGGCGACGGCCTGCCGCATCCCCCACCCCTCCGCCACCACGGATATCTCCGCCCGGGTGTCCTCACCGATCGGCACCCGGTGCCGCAGGAGGGCGTCCACCAGGTACTCGACGCCGGCCTCCTGCTCACCGATCGCCCAGCACACCCGCACCTCATCGCCGTCGGCGTCCGGCAGCAGGGCGGCGCAACGGTCCCAGACCTCGGCTTCGTCGATCACCCGCAGAGACTAGCGACCGCCGCTGACACTCCTGGCGAAAAACAAGCTGCGTACGCGCCTTCCCCCTGCGAGGCTGCGCCGGTGAATCGCGAACAGATCTCCAAGCTGGCCCACACCCACCACCCCATCAAGTCCCCCCTGAACGACGACTCCGTGAGCCGCCTCCTGACCCAGGCACTCCCGCGCGGCGACGAACGCGTCCTCGACCTGGGCTGCGGCAGCGCCGAGTGGCTCCTGCGCGCCCTGACCGCACATCCGGACGTCCGCGCGGAGGGCGTGGACATCTCGGAGTCCGACCTGGCGGAGGCCCGCGACAAGGCCGTCCGTCTGGGCGTGGGTGATCGCTTGACCCTCCACCTCCAGAAGGCCGAGGACTTCGCCTCCCCCCACCCCTTCGACCTGATCCTCTGCGTCGGCTCCACGCACGCCCTGGGCGGCCTCCTCCCCACCCTCGAGGCGGCCCGCAAGTTCCTCGCCCCCGGCGGCCGCGTCCTGATCGGCGACGGCTTCTGGGAACGCACCCCCACCCCCGAAGCGCTCGAAGTACTGGGCGACTTCCCCGACCTGCCCACCCTGGTGGACCAGGTCGTCACCGCCGGCTGGACCCCCGTCCAGGGCCACACCAGCACCCGCCAGGAGCTGGACGACTACGAATGGTCCAACTGGGGCACCCTGGCCGACTGGGCCCTGGACCACCCCACCCACCCGGACAGCCCCCAGGTCCTCGACTGGTCCACGACCCGCCGCACGGAATGGCTCCGCACCTACCGCACCTCCTGGGGCTTCACCACCCTCACCCTCCGCCCCACCCCGGCCTGACCTGCATGCGCCGATCGCCCGTGCTGTGTGACGCCTGCAAGCACCTGCAGCGTCGCCGGAATCCTGACTCTCGGACCACGGCCGACAGGTACACCATGTACTGCGCGGCGTTCCCGGAACGCATTCCCGGCGATATCTTCCCCGGCGGGTTCGATCACCGGCAGCCCTATCCGGGGGACGGCGGTGTCATGTTCGAGTTGAAGGACGGCAAGGAAAAGATCGTGGTCCTGTACGAGGCCTCAGTGCCGGAAGGCCGCAGGACCCGGGTGTCCGACGGCGACCCGAAGGCCTGAGCGCGAAGGGTTCGGGCCGCGGCTCGGCGGCCCGAACCGCGCGCCCCGTCGTCGAGATCCGTGTCAGGCCGTCCACTCGACGGCTTCGACGTTCCCGACGGCGGTGGTGAACTCGCGGCCCGACGCGTCGCGGATGTAGGCCAGTTCCATCCACCGCTCGTATCCGGAGAAGTCCGAGACGTCCTCGTGGACGACAGCCATCAGCACGCCCTCGACCCCGCTCGGGATGTCCCGCACGCGACGGTGCAGAAGCCGGTGCGGGACGTACGCGTAGCCCTCACTCACCGGACGCCCCCTCGAACCCGTCGAGGAACCGCTCCCACCCGTCCAGCGCCCGCTCAAGGAGCTCGGCGCTGGGCCCGGTGGGCGAGGTCGCCCTGTCCAAGGGGGCGCTGGGCGTGTCTTGAGCCTCAGGGGCTGCCGAATCGCCGGAAATCTGCCGCATACAGATCGCTCCTCGGCCTGAAGGCCACCCGTGAGCGGCCTCTCTAGAGATACCTGCACGGTAGCCAGCTCAGCTGCGTTCGGGCAATCTATCTCTAGAGAACTCGCCCGAATGGGTCGGGACGGATCCCGACACCGATGTGTGGGCTGGGCCTAGGGTGTCCGGAGAACAGAAGGAGTGATCGGTTCGATGGCCAGCCAGGGCAGCACCCGTCAGCCGAAGTACCAGCGGATCGCCGATGCGTTGAAGGTGGCCATCCGGTCGGGCGAGTACGGTCCCGGCGACCGGGTGCCGGGCGAGAACGACCTCATGGCCACCTACGAGGTCGCCCGTATGACCGCCCGCCAGGCCCTCGGAGTCCTCCAGAACGAAGGGCTCGTGGAGGCGCGGAGAGGCGCCGGGGTCTTCGTCCGCTCGTTCAGGATCCGGCGACGGCGTGGAATCCAGCGCCTGGCGCAAGGGCAGTGGGGGTCGGGTCGTTCCATCTGGTCCGCTGATATCGACGATCGTGAACTCGTCGTCGATCAGATCGACGTGGGTGAGCAAGAGGCGGACAGTCGTATCGCCGGTGCCCTCGGGATCTCTCCCGGGTCTCGGGTCTGGGTGCGGAGCCGCCGTTTCGTGCTGGAAGGAAAGCCGGTCCTCTTCGCGACGTCATACCTCCCGTCGGACATCGTCGCCGACTCCGCCATCACCCGGCCTGACACCGGCCCCGGTGGCGTGTACGCGAGGCTCGCCGAACTGGGGCACGAACCCGTTCATTTCCGGGAGGAGGTCCGCTCCAGGATGCCCTCGGTGGACGATGCCGAGCGCCTGTCGCTCTCGCCCGGCACGCCCGTCATCCAGATCGTCCGCACGGCCTTCGCCGAGGGCGGCCGCCCCGTCGAGGTCAACGACATGACCCTGGACTCGGCGTCCTACGTCCTGGAGTACGACTTCGACGCTCGCTGAAGGCCCTCTGGGCCCCGCAGGGGGCGGTATCAGCCCCAGACGGCCGCCGGACGCCGGGATCTGGGCAGCGCGTAGCGATCTGTCGCGCGCGCCAGCCCCGGGTGCCTGCCTGATCGGCATGTCGTGCGGGTAGCGGCCCCAGATGAGCGCCGGACGCCGAAAAGCGAGAAGCGCGTAGCGATCTGATGCGTGGGGTGGCGCCGATTGACGGTGATGGGGGCCGGATGTGTGGTCTGCCGGCCCCCGGTCTGCCCGGCTGGTCCCTGATCCCGCCGCATGTCCAAGGAACGTCCGTCCCGTTCCTTCGGGGGTTTCCCGGCAGTCCTTGTCTTTCCGGTTCGGGCCGCCCTGTCAAGGGTGGCCGGAGGCCATCGCGGAGCGACGCGACCGGAGGGAGCGCCCTTGACAGGGCGGCCCGGGCCGGAAGGACAGTGGGGCTGACGGGAAAGCCCCAGCCCTTCTCCGAGACGGTCTGGCCAGGGCGCCGCCCCCCGACAACCCGATCAGGACTTTTCCGGGGCCGTCAGGTCGATCAGCCGGCACACCGTCTCGATGTCTATCTTCACCTGGGCGATCGACGCCCGCCCCGACAGCCACGTGATCAGCGCCGAGTGCCAGGTGTGCTCGATGACGCGGACCGCCGACAGCTGCTCGGCCGTCGGTGCGGCCTCCAGGCCCATCGCGTCGAGGATGATGGCCGTCGTCAGACGGGAGACCGTGTCCACCTCCGGGCTCACACTGCGGTCCGCGAACGTCAGGGCGCGGACCATGGCGTCCGCCAGGTGCGGCTCCCGCTGGAGCGCCCGGAACGCCCGCATCAGGGTCTCCGCGACCCGCTCCGCCGGCTCCGCGCCCGCCGGGGGGCGCTTGCGCAGGGTGGTGTGCATGTGCTGGAGCTGGTCCTGCATGGTGGCGACGAGCAGGTGCACCTTGGACGGGAAGTACCGGTACAGCGTGCCGAGCGCGACCTGCGAGGACTCCGCGACCTCGCGCATCTGCACCGCGTCGAACCCGCCCCGGCTGGCCAGTTGCGCGCTCGCGTGGAGGATCCTGCGGCGGCGCGCCTCCTGGCGTTCCGTCAGGGGAGGGGACGCCGGGCCGGTCAGGGCCGCCGGTGTCGTGACCGCCTTCGCTTCCGCTGTCATGTGTCCCGTTCCTGGCGTTCCGTGTCGTTGCGGGTGCTGCTTCGGGGATGGCCGGTGACGGCTCCGGAAGCCAGCATGTCAGGCCTCGCGCCGGGCGTCCGAGCCGTGGCGCGAATCACCTGCTCCGCCTCTTACGGTGTGGTTTCCGGCCGGTAGATTCAATGCTCTTCGACGGATCAAGTCTGAAACTTGTTCTACATTATCCGAGCGGTTACGCTCCGGCGACAGTGCAGGGAGAAGGGGGCCGAGAGTGACCGCAGAGGCCATGGTGACGAGCCCTTTCGAGGCTCTCGCGGGTTCCGCCGCCGACGGCGGCCGGCCGTTGCGCATCGCACTGCTCACCTATAAGGGGAACCCGTTCTGCGGCGGCCAGGGCGTCTACGTCCGCCACCTCTCCCGCGAGCTCGTGAAGCTCGGCCACTCCGTCGAGGTCATCGGCGCGCAGCCCTACCCGGTGCTCGACACCGGCGCCACGCTCACCGAGCTCCCGAGCCTGGACCTCTACCGCAGCCCCGACCCGTTCCGCACCCCCAAGCGCGACGAGTACCGGGACTGGATCGACGCCGTCGAGGTCGCGACCATGTGGACCGGCGGCTTTCCCGAGCCCCTGACCTTCTCGCTGCGCGCCCGGCGCCACCTCCAGGCCCGCGCCGGTGAGTTCGACGTCATCCACGACAACCAGACCCTCGGCTACGGCCTGCTCGCCGACCTCGGCGCACCGCTGGTGACGACCATCCACCACCCCATCACCGTGGACCGGAAGCTGGACCTCGCCGCCGCCAAGGACCGCAAGAAGCGCGCCTCCGTGCGCCGCTGGTACGCGTTCACGCGCATGCAGGGCCGCGTCGCCCGCCGGCTGCCCTCCGTCCTCACGGTCTCCGGCTCCTCCCGGCAGGAGATCGCCGAGCACCTGGGCGTCCGCGACGACCGCATCCACGTCGTCCACATCGGCGCCGACACCGACCTCTGGTCGCCCGACCCCTCCGTGGCCGAGGTCCCGGGCCGGATCGTGACCACCTCCAGTGCCGACGTCCCGCTCAAGGGACTCGTCCACCTCGTCGAGGCCCTCGCCAAGCTGCGCACCGAACGGCCCGACGCGCACCTCGTCGTCGTCGGCAAGCGCGCCGAGAGCGGCCCGGTGGCCCGCGCGATCGAGAAGTACGACCTCCAGGGCGCGGTGCGCTTCGTCAAGGGCATCACCGACGCCGAACTCGTCGACCTGGTGCGCAGCGCCGAGGTCGCCTGCGTGCCCTCCCTCTACGAGGGCTTCTCGCTCCCCGCCGCCGAGGCCATGGCCACCGGCACCCCGCTCGTCGCCACCACCGGCGGGGCCATCCCCGAGGTGGCCGGCCCGGACGGGGAGACCTGTCTGGCGGTGCCGCCCGGCGACGCGGGGGCGCTGGCCGCGGCCCTGGGCCGGATGCTGGGCGACGCCGCCCTGCGCGCCCGTCTCGGCACGGCCGGACGGGAGCGGGTGCTGGCCCGGTTCACCTGGGCCAAGGCGGCCGAGGGCACCGTGGCGCACTACAGAGCCGCCATCGCGCGGACCGCCGCCGCCCGGACCCGGTGACCGCCGCACCACCGAACGGCGAGCGCGACACGCGAACGCACCCCGCCCGCACGCACCACCCCCCCACACGACGCACGACCGCACCACGCACGACCCGCACCACCTCGCACGACCCGCACCACCCGCACCACCCGCACCACCCGCACCACCCTTCACCCCCGTGACCGCGAAGGCAGGACCCCGTGCTGACCGTCGATTTCTCCCGGTTCCCGCTCGCCGCAGGCGACCGTGTGCTCGATCTGGGCTGCGGCGCAGGCCGGCACGCCTTCGAGTGCTACCGGCGCGGCGCCCAGGTCGTCGCCGTGGACCGCAATGGCGAGGAGATCCGCGAGGTCGCCAAGTGGTTCGCCGCCATGAAGGAGGCCGGTGAGGCCCCGGCCGGCGCCACCGCCACCGCCATGGAGGGCGACGCCCTGGCCCTGCCCTTCCCGGACGAGTCCTTCGACGTCGTCATCATCTCCGAGGTGATGGAGCACATCCCCGACGACAAGGGCGTCCTCGCCGAGATGGTGCGCGTCCTCAAGCCGGGCGGCCGCATAGCGGTCACCGTCCCGCGCTACGGCCCGGAGAAGATCTGCTGGGCGCTGTCCGACGCCTACCACGAGGTCGAGGGCGGTCACATCCGCATCTACAAGGCGGACGAGCTGCTCGGCAAGATGAAGCAGGCCGGCCTCAAGCCCTACGGCACCCACCACGCGCACGGCCTGCACTCCCCGTACTGGTGGCTCAAGTGCGCCTTCGGCGTGGACAACGACAAGGCGCTGCCGGTCAAGGCGTACCACAAGCTCCTGGTCTGGGACATCATGAAGAAGCCCCTCGCGACCCGCCTCGCCGAGCAGGCCCTCAACCCGCTCATCGGCAAGAGCTTCGTGGCGTACGCGACCAAGCCCCACCTCCCCGTCGGCGCGGCGAAGTGAGCTCGCCGGGGCGCACCGTACCCGAACACCTCGTCCTGGACGGCGTGCTGACCGCCGAACAGGCGGCCCGCACGGTCGAGGGCATACTCGGCGTCCAGCGCGCCGACGGGGCCATACCGTGGTTCCGGGGCCACCACCTCGACCCGTGGGACCACACCGAGGCCGCGATGGCCCTGGACGCGGCCGGCGAGCACGAGGCGGCGGAGCGGGCCTACCTCTGGCTGGCCCGCCACCAGAACCCGGACGGCTCCTGGTACGCGGCCTACGCGGACCGGCCCGACGGCGTGGACACCGCCGAACCGCAGGACGCGGGCCGGGAGTCCAACTTCGTCGCGTACATCGCCGTCGGCGTCTGGCACCACTACCTGGCCACCGGCGACGACACCTTCCTCGACCGGATGTGGCCCGCGGTCGTGGCGGCCGTCGAGTTCGTCCTCGGCCTCCAGCAGCCCGGCGGCGAGATCGGCTGGAAGCGGGAGGCGGACGGCACGGCCGTCACCGACGCCCTGCTGACCGGGTCCTCCTCCATCCACCAGGCGTTGCGCTGCGCCCTGGCCATCGCCGACCACCGCGGTGACCCGCAGCCCGACTGGGAGCTGGCGGCGGGCGCGCTGGGGCACGCGATACGCCGGCACCCGGAGCGGTTCCTGGACAAGTCCCGCTACTCGATGGACTGGTACTACCCGGTGCTGGGCGGCGCGCTGACGGGTGCGGACGCGAAGGCGCGGGTCGAGGAGCGCTGGGACGAGTTCGTCGTCCCGGACCTGGGGGTGCGGTGCGTGCTGCCGAACCCGTGGGTGACGGGCGGGGAGTCCTGCGAGCTGGCGCTCACCCTGTGGGTGATGGGGGAGTCGGACCGGGCGCTGGAGATCCTGCGCTCGATCGGCCACCTGCGCGCCGAGAACGGCATGTACTGGACGGGTTACGTCTTCGAGGACCGGGCGGTGTGGCCGGTGGAGCAGACGACCTGGACGGCGGGCTCGCTGCTGCTGGCCGTGGCCGCGCTGGGCGGGGACGAGGCCACCGCCGTGGTCTTCGGCGGCGACCGGCTCCCGCCGGGCCTGGACCCGGGCTGCTGTTCCTAGACGGCCGCTGTTCCTAGACGGCCGTTCCTAGACGCGGTGGAGGAGGCGGGCCAGGGCGTGGCCCGCCACCAGGTAGACCAGGGCGGCCACGCCGTAGCCGACGATCACCTGGGCCCAGTGGCGGCCGAGGTGGAAGATGTCGAGCGACCAGCCGGCCAGCCAGGTCGCCGCGTCGTGGAACCATGCGACGACGTCGTTGGAGCGGTTCGCGTCCAGCAGGTCCATCACGATCCACACGACGATGATCAGCGCCACGACGTCGGCGGCCAGGGCCACGATCCGGCCGGCCGACCAGCCGGCCCGGCGTCCTGAGATGCGTTCTGCGTGCATGCCGGGCGTCTTGCCGCTGCCGCGCGGTTGAAACCCGTACGGCAACGGATACGGCAGCCCGCACCAGCCCACGGCACCCCACGGCGACCGCCGCGCCCCCTGTCCGAACGGGCGACCCGAGTGGCGGGGTGGCGGTGGCCGGGTGAGGCTGCGGGGGACACCTCAGTCCCCGGAGGCAACCGTGCGCGTTCCCACCACCGTCCGATTCCGCCGCGCCGTGACGGCCGTGCTCCTGTCCACCTCCCTGCTGGCCGGCGCCACCGCGTGCGGTACCGGTGGCGACCGGGGCCGACGGGAGGAGGTCTCGTCGGCCGCGACGGCGGCGGAGCTGGCCGCCCTCGCGGTGGCGGAGCCGGAGGCGGCCGAGGCGGACGAGCTGGCCGCGGCGACGCCCGAGCCGAGCACGTCGGAGGAGCGGCAGAAGTTCGCCAAGACCCGCTTCGTCGCCAACGCCGGTCTCGCGGCGGGGGCCACCTACCAGTGGATCATCAAGCCCTACCGGGCGGGCAAGTTCAAGAAGGGCGCGAAGGGCCGTACGTTCGCGCTGATCAAGGCGGGTCTCGCGGGCGCGTTCGCGTACAACCGGCTGAAGGCGGCGGCCGACAACGCCAAGGGCGACCCGCTGCTGTCGAAGGCGATGGGGCCGCTCACGGCGGGCATCGACTCCCTCAAGAACCTGGGCGGCAAGCTGCGCAAGGGCGACGCGGGTGACGCCGACATCAGCTCCTTCGAGAACGTGATCAACGGGGTGAAGGAGGCGGGCAGGAGCGCGGGCGCCCCGGTGACGGACAAGGTCCCGAGCGTCTCGCAGCTCGGAGGCTGACGACCGGACCGCCACCTGAATCCGCCCACAGGAACCTCCTGTGGGCGGATTCAGGCCTTTTGGGGAAGTTTGGTGCGGGCTGTTTGAATAGGGCGCGTGATCGAGTTCCTGTTCTTCGCCCTGGTCGCCGCCGGTACCGGCTGGCTGCTGCGCCGCAAGCACCGTCAGCGGGTGGCGGCCGGCCCGCCCGCCGGGATCCCGGGCATGGCCCGTCGCCCGGCCGGCGAGGGCCGCTGGCGCCCGGGCCGGGTGTACGCCGAGGGGGGCGCGGCCCGCTGGGAACCCGGCCGGGGCCCGGCGGTACCGCTGGCCGGCGCCCGGGAGGGGTCCGTCCGGGCCCCCTCCGTACGCGAGGGGCTCGCCATCAACCCCGGCTCGCGGATCGTCGCCTGCGCGGCGGCGGACGGCGGCCCGGACGTGGAGATCGCGGTGATGCCGCCGGACCTGGACGAGCTGCTGGCCGGGCTGCCCTAACCGTTCAGCTCCGCCATCACCCGGAGGGTGTGGGGGTCGGGTGCCGTGATCAGGAGGTCGGTGACGGGGCCCTTGCGCCAGAGGGACAGGCGTTCCGCGATGCGTTCGCGGGGGCCGATCAGGGAGATCTCGTCGGCGAAGGCGTCGGGGACGGCGAGCACCGCCTCCTGCCTGCGCCCGTCGAGGAACAGCCGCTGGATCCGCCGGGCCTCGGCCTCGTACCCCATGCGGGCCATCAGGTCGGCGTGGAAGTTGCGGGCCGCGTGGCCCATGCCGCCGATGTAGAAGCCCAGCATCGCCTTGACCGGGAGCAGCCCCTCGGCGACGTCCTCGCAGACGTGGGCCCGGACCATCGGCGCGATCATGAACCCGGCCGGGAGGTCGGTGAGGGAGGCCCGGTAGACGTCCGTGCGGGTGGGCGACCAGTACAGCGGCAGCCAGCCGTCGGCGATCCGGGTCGTCTGGGCGATGTTCTTCGGGCCCTCGGCCCCCAGCAGCAGCGGGAGGTCCGCGCGCAGCGGGTGGGTGATCGGCTTGAGGGGCTTCCCGAGCCCGGTGCCGTCCTCGCCCCGGTAGGGGTGGGAGTGGAAGCGGCCGTCCAGGGCCACCGGGGCCTCGCGGCGCAGCACCTGGCGGACGACGTCGACGTACTCGCGGGTGGCGGTGAGCGGGCTCGCGGGGAACGGGCGTCCGTACCAGCCCTCCACCACCTGCGGCCCGGACAGCCCCAGCCCCAGCATCATCCGGCCGCCGGAGAGGTGGTCCAGGGTGAGGGCGTGCATGGCGGTGGCGGTCGGGGTGCGGGCGGCCATCTGCGCGATGGCGGTGCCCAGGCGGATGCGGGAGGTGTGCGCGGCGATCCAGGTGAGCGGGGTGAAGGCGTCGGAGCCCCAGGCCTCGGCGGTCCACACCGAGTCGTAGCCCAGGCGTTCGGCCTCGGTGGCGAGGTCGAGGTGGGACGGGCCGGGGCCGCGGCCCCAGTAGCCGAGTGCGAGTCCGAGGCGCATGGGCGGTCCCTCCGCGAAGGCTGACCTGACGATCCGTCAGGCAATCCGTCCGGGCGACTGTAGGGCACGCGGGCCCCGCCCGGAAGTGCGACGGCCCCGCGCGCCCGCGCACGCGACGGCCCCCGCCCGGACGTGCGACGGCCTCCAGCCCGGAAGCGGGACGGCCTCCAGCCCGGAAGCGCGACGGCCTCCGGCCCGGACGTGCGACGGCCTCCGGCCCGGACGTGCGACGGCCTCCGGCCCGGACGTGCGACGGCCCCCCGCCCGGGTGGGCGGGGGGCCGTACGTGCGCGGGCGCGCGGGGTGTCAGCCGCGCTGGATGCCCGAGGTGTCGTTCAGGACGCCGCGGCGGCCGTCCTGGGTCTGGGCGATCAGCGTGGACGGGCCGCGCTGGTCGACGGCCAGGTACCAGGTGCCCGGGGCGAGTTCCGCGATCGGGGAGGGCGAGCCGTCCTCGGCGAAGAGGGGCCGGGCCACCGGCACCGCGAACCAGAACGGGGTGAACTCCTCCGCCGGGAACCCGCCGGCGGCCTGGTCCTGCGGGGCGCCCCCGTACGGCGGGACCGGCTGCGGGGTGGCCCCGTAGCCCTGCGGCTGCTGGCCGCCCGGGTAGCCGTAGCCGGTGCCGGGCTGGCCCCCGTACGGCTGGGCGGTGACGGGCTTGGGCTCAGGGACGAGCGGCCCGGCGAGCGCGGGGACCTTCCCGCCGGCGACCGCCACGCCGGCCAGGGCGAGCGCGGCGAGGAACGCGAGGATGCTGCCGACGCCGAGATCGGCCCGCGACGGCATGGTGATCAGGGACCACAGGGCGTTCCAGGCGGCGGCCACGGCCAGCACCGTGCCCCAGGCCGTCAGCGGCAGCCCGCCGATCTTGCGGCCCTCGGGCTGGAAGCGGGCCCCGATCAGCAGGCCCGCCGCGATGAAGCCGGTCAGGAAGATGGCGGGGAGGGCCAGCCCGTACGAATCGGTGTCCCAGGCACTCGGGAGGTCGGCGCCGGTCACGGAGTAGAAATCGAGGAACGAGGCGATGAACAGCAGCGCCGCTGCTCCGATCACCACGCCGTCGCCTCGAGTGAGGGAGCGGATGTTCACGTCTCTGGTGTCCTTCTCGGTCTTGGCAGGGGCGGATCGGGCGCCCCCATGGTACGGAGGTTTCCGCGGCCGAGAGGACCGGGGCGGCCCGCCGCCGCCCCGGGAGGGCTACCCGCCCAGGAAGCCGGTGATGCCGTCCGCGATGCCCTGGGCCGCCTTCTGCCGCCACTGCGGACTCATCAGCTGCGCCGCGTCCTTGTCGTCACGCATGTTGCCGCATTCGATGAACACCTTGGGCCGGGTGGAGAGATTGAGCCCGCCCAGATCGTCGCGGACGACCAACCCGGTGCCGCTGCCGAGGTAGTTGGCGGGGGAGGAGCCGGTGGCCCGGGCGAAGTTGGAGGCGATGCGCTCGCCGAGGTCGCGGGAGGGGCCGACGATCTTCGCGGTGTCGGCGGCGCCGCCCTTGACCCGGGCCGGGAGGATGACGTGGAAGCCCCGGTTCCCGGCGGAGGCCCCGTCGGCGTGGACGGAGACCACGGCGTCGGCCGCGGCCTGGTTGCCGATCCGGGCCCGCTCGTCGATGCAAGGGCCCCAGGGGCGCTCGCCGTCGTGGGTGAGGACCACCTTGGCGCCCTTGGCCTCCAGCAGGGCGCGCGCCCGGTGGGAGACGTCGAGGGAGAACTCGGCCTCCATGTAGCCGGAGTTGGTGGTGGTGCCGGTGGTGTCGCACTCCTTGCGGTTGGTGCCGATGTCCACCTGCTGGTCGATCTCCCGGCCGTGCTTGAAGTTCCCCGTGTTGTGCCCGGGGTCGAGGACGACGGTCCGGCCGGTCAGCGGGCCCTTGGCGGGGGCGGCGGCCAAGGAGGCGGACGGGGCGGCCGGCGGGGCCGGGGAGGACGGGGAGGCGTTGGGCTTGGCGTCCGCCGCGGCCGCCGGAGAGGAGGCGGCGAGCGGCGCCGCGGCGGGCTGCGGGGCGCCGGAGGCCGGGCCGGACAGCACCTGGGTCAGCACCCAGCCCGCCAGACAGGTCGGGGCCAGCGCCGCGAGCGTCACGGCGAGGGCGGGCCGGCGCGCGAACCAGGGCCGGTCGGGGCTGATGGAGGAGGCGGACTCGGGCGGCGGGGGGCTGTCGTCGTAGCGCACGTCGCGATGCTAGAACGCCCGGCCGGTACCCGTCCGCACCCTGGGCCATCCGAGGGCGTGGTCGGATTGTCGTCCTGTAGGACCGGCTGGGGGTGTCCCGTCCGCCCCCGGGCGGTTCCCTAGACGCCCTCGCCGGTGCGGCGCAGGACGCGGAGGGAGTCCGTCACCGAGACCTCCTCGAAGGCGCCGGAGGCCAGGGCGCGCAGGTAGATCCGGTACGGGGCCTGGCCGCCGTCGGCGGGGTCCGGGAACACGTCGTGGATGACCAGGGTGCCGCCGACCGCCAGGTGCGGGGCCCAGCCCTCGTAGTCGCCCGTGGCGTGCTCGTCGGTGTGGCCGCCGTCGATGAAGACGAAGCCGAGCTTGCCGCCCCAGGCGGCCGCGACCTGCGGGGAACGGCCGACGATCGCGATGACGTGCTCTTCCAGGCCGGCCCGGTGCAGGGTGCGGCGGAAGGTGGGGAGGGTGTCCATCAGCCCGACCTCCGGGTCCACGACCGTCGGGTCGTGGTACTCCCAGCCGGGCTGCTGCTCCTCGCTGCCCCGGTGGTGGTCGACGGTGATCGCGGCGACCCCCGCCTCGCGGGCGGCGTCGGCCAGCAGGATCGTGGAGCGCCCGCAGTAGGTGCCGACCTCCAGCAGCGGGAGGCCCAGCGCGGCGGCGGCGGAGGCGGCCGCGTGGAGCGCGAGGCCCTCGCCGACGGGCATGAACCCCTTGGCGGCCTCGAAGGCGGCGAGGGTCTCCGGCTTGGGGGTGGCGGCCATGGTTCCTCCGGCGGTGGTGGTGTGTGGCGGCCCATGCTGCCCTACCGCCGGGTAGCCGACCAGGCCGGGGGGCCTTCCCGCCGGGAGTCCCGTGCCCGGGGCCGGGTCGGCCGTGGGGTGGGTTGGCCGTGGGGTGGGTCGTCAGGCCAGTTCGTAGTCGAAGGTGTAGGGGACGGACGGCTCGCCGTGACGGGCGACGAAACCGCCGGTGCCGCGCAGTCCGGTCAGCTCGCCGGTGCCCGAGCCCGCGACGACCTCGAACTCGCAGCGCACGGAGCCGTCCTCGGCGAACGAGCCGCGCTCCTCGACCGCGAAGCTGCCCTCGCGCCCGTCGAGGCGGCCGGCCAGCAGCTCCATGCCGGTGAAGGTGCCCGTCTTCTCCGTGACGTAGGCGATGGTGTACTCGCAGGTGGTGCCGGCGGCCTCGATGCCGCCGGAGAAGGAGTTGACGACCGAGGCGTGGGCGAGCTTCGGGCGGACCCCGTCCGGGCTGATGGTGCGCTCCTGCCAGTCGGCGAAGGTGAACAGGCCGGTCGTCCGCTGCGTGGGCATGGGGGTCCTCTCGTAAGGGGGTCGCAGCCGTACGGGCTCCTCCCGTACGGCGTGTGACCAGCTTCGGCGGGATACCTGACACCTCCTGTCAGGTACGCCGCCGAGAATGGCCGCATGCGCGCCGACCGACTCCTCTCCCTGCTCCTGCTGCTCCAGAGCCGTGGCGGGATGACCGCCCCCGAACTCGCCGCCGAGCTGGAGGTGTCCGTCCGGACGGTGTACCGGGACGTCGAGGCGCTCGGCGCCGCCGGAGTGCCCGTCTGCGCCGACCGGGGGCCCGCCGGCGGCTACCGGCTGATGGACGGCTACCGCACCCGGCTGACCGGCCTCACCGACGCCGAGGCCGGCTCCCTCTTCCTGGCCGGGGCGCCCGGCCCTGCCCGGGACCTGGGCCTGGGTGCGGTGGTGGCCACCGCCCGGCTGAAGCTGGAGGCCGCGCTGCCCGCCGCCCTGGCGGACCGGGCCCGGCTCGTGCAGGACCGCTTCCACCTGGACGCCCCGGCCTGGTTCCGGGACGCCGACCCCGTACCGCACCTGGCGGAGGTGGCCCGGGCGGTGTGGGAGCAGCGCACGCTGCGGGTGGAGTACCGGCGCTGGTCGGGCGAGCCGCGCCGCAGGGAGCTGCACCCGCTGGGCCTCGTCCTCAAGGGCGGCATCTGGTACCTGGTCGCGGGGGCGGCCCCAACGGCCGGGAGCCTGCGCACCTACCGGGTGTCACGGCTGCTGGCGGTGGCGGAGACCGGCGGCACCTTCGAGCGACCGGCCGGCTTCGACCTGGCCGCCCACTGGGAGGAGTCCTCCCGCCGGCTGGAAGCCGCCCTGCACCAGGAGACGGCCCTCCTGCGGATCTCCCCGCGCGCGCAGCGGCTGCTGCCCATGCAGTTCGGCGCGCCGGGGGTGCGGGCTCTGGAGGGGGCGGGGGAGCCGGACGGGGCAGGGTGGGTGGAGGTGGAGCTGTCCGTGGAGTCGCGGGCCGTCGCGGTCGGGGACCTGCTCAGGCTGGGCCCGGAGGCGGAGGTCCTCGGCCCGCCGGGGCTGCGGGCGGCCGTGGCGGAGGCGGTGGCGGCACTGGCGACCCGTTACCTCCCCCAGGGGCCGAACCGCTGAGTGCGGCCCCTCACCCCGCCAGCCCTCACCCCGCCGCCCCTCACCCCCCGGCGGGAGGCCGTACGCGGCGCTGGTTGCTCGTGCCGCAGTGCAGGCAGACGATCCAGTCCCGGAGTTCGCCGTCCTCCTGCCGCCAGGGCTCGCTGACGACGTTGCCGTCCTCCTCGCCGCAGAAGAAGCAGTCGGCCTCCCCGCCCTCCGGCCGTCGCATGGTCGTCAGCGGGGCCGTCTCGGTGTCCCGGTAGCCCACCCAGCCGCACGCCGGGCACTCCCACCACTGCTCCGGTCTCGGCCTCGGCCCGCCTCCGCCCCAGCGGTTGCGGGTGTACGCGACGCGCAGCGCGGTCAGCGGCGCCCGCCCGCAGCGCGGGCACGCGGGGATCGACGTCACGGCACACCTCCCTCTTCCCGGGGCAGCCCATCCCATCCGCCGTCCCCGGCGCAACCCCGCCGAAGAACAGCCGTAACTGACCTTCCGTCAGATTGAAACGTGTTCTAGTGTGCCGCGCATGGGCATCGGAATCACGCGGGAACAGCGGGAGTTGGCCGACGCCGTGCGCGGCTGGGTGGCGCGGGCCGTGCCCGGGGAGGCGGTGCGCAAGCTGCTCGACGGGCCGCCCCGGGCCGGGGAGCGGCCCGCCTACTGGGACGGGATGTGCGCGCAGGGGCTGGCCACGCCCCACCTGGAGGGCGGGACCCTGCTGGACCTGGCCGTCGTCGTGGAGGAGGCCGCCCGGGCGGCGCTGCCCGGGCCGTTCCTGCCGAGCGCGCTGGCCTCCGTACTCCTGGACCGGGCCGGGGCGCAGCCGCTCGACGGGCGGGTCGGGGCGGTCGCCCTGGGGGCCGGCGGGGTCACCGCCGTCGCCGCCGAGGGGGGCGGCTGGCGGCTGGACGGGCTCGCGCCGCCCGTGCTCGGCGCCGCCGAGGCGGAGCTGGTGCTGCTCGCCGCCGAGGCGGAGGACGGGGTCCGGTGGTTCGCCGTGGACGCCGCCGCGCTGGAGGTCCGGCCGCACGAGAGCGCCGACCCGACCCGGCCCACCGCAGAGGTGCGGGCGGACGCGCTGACCCTCCCGGCCGGGCGGCTCCTGGACCTCGACGAGGCCCTGGTGCGCGACCTGGCCTGCGTGCTCTTCGCCGCCGACGCCTGCGGCACCGCCGCCTGGGCGCTCCACACGGCCGCCGAGTACGCGAAGAACCGTGAGCAGTTCGGCCACCCCATCGGACGGTTCCAGGGCGTCAAGCACCTGTGCGCCGACATGCTGGTCCGCCTCGAACAGGCCCGCGCCCTCGCCTGGGACGCCGCAAACGCCGCGGACGAGGAGCCCGGCGTGCGCGCCCTGGTCGCCGCCCTCGCCGCCGGGACCGCCCTCGACGCCTCGTACTCCTGCGCCAAGGACTGCATCCAGATCCTTGGCGGCATCGGCTTCACCTGGGAGCACGACGCCCACATCCACCTGCGCCGCGCCCTCGTCGCCCGCCAGCTCCTGGGCCCCGGCGACCGCCACCGGCTGCGCGCCGTACACCTCGCGGCCGCCGGCGCCCGGCGCGAGCTGCGCCTGGAACTCCCGGCGGAGGCGGAGGCCCACCGGGCGCGGGCCCGCACCGCCATCGGGGCCGCCCGCGGCCTCGACCCGGCCGCCGCCCGCCGGACGCTCGCACCCACCGGGTACGCGGCCCCCCACCTTCCCCCGCCGTACGGGCGCGGCGCCGGGCCCGCCGAACAGATCGTCATCCAGCAGGAGCTGAAGGAGGCCGGAGTCAAGGTCGCCGACCTCGGGATCGCCACCTGGATCGTGCCCTCGCTGATCGCCTTCGGCAGCGAGGCGCAGCGCGAGGCCTACGTCCTGCCCACCCTGCGCGGGGACACCACCTGGTGCCAGCTCTTCTCCGAGCCGGGCGCCGGCTCCGACCTCGCCTCTCTGCGCACCCGGGCCGAACGGACCGCCGACGGCTCCTGGAGGATCAACGGGCAGAAGGTGTGGACGAGTTCCGCGCACACCGCCGACCTCGGGATCCTGCTGGCCCGGACCGATCCGCAGGCGCCCAAGCACCGGGGGCTCGGCTACTTCGTGGTCGACATGAAGAACACCCCGGGGATCGAGATCCGCCCCCTGAAGGAGATCACCGGCGACTCCCTCTTCAACGAGGTCTGGTTCGAGGACGTCCTGCTGCCGCCGGACGCCCTCGTCGGAGCGGCCGACGGCGGCTGGAAGGCCGCCCGCAACACCCTCGGCAACGAACGCGTCCACATGGCCGACCAGATGACCTTCGACACCGGACTGGAAGCGCTGATCGCCCGCTCCGCCGGCCTCGACGCCTCGTACGGGGCCCGGATCGGCGCGCTCGCCGCCGAGGCGCACGCGCTGGCCTGCATCGGCCTGCGCACCACGCTCCAGCAGGTGTCCGGGCTGGAGCCCGGCGCGGGCGCCTCGGTACGCAAGCTCGTGCAGACCTCCCACCAGCAGCGGACCGCCGAGCTCGCGCTCGAACTGCTGGGCCCGGCCGGCGCGGTGCGGGAGGGGGCGGGGGAGCGGGCGGTGCACGGGATGCTGATGTCGCGCTGCCTGACCATCGCCGGGGGCACCACCCAGGTCCAGCTCAACGTCGTCGCCGAGCGGATCCTCGGCCTTCCCAGGGACTAGGAGTCAGCGCAGATGAAGTCGTACATCGTGGGCGTCGGCATGACGAGGTTCGAGAAGCCGGAGTCACGGGACTGGCAGTACTGGGACATGGTCAGGGAGGCCGGCGGGGCGGCGCTCGCGGACGCGGGGGTGGACTACGGGCTCGTCGAGCAGGTGCCGGTGGGCTACTGCTTCCAGCCCTCCACCGCCGGCCAGCGGGCGGCGTACGAACTCGGCCTGAGCGGCGTCCCCGTCTACAACGTCAACAACAACTGCGCGACCGGCTCGACCGCGCTGATGATGGCCCGCCAGTTCGTCCAGGGCGGTCTGTCCGACTGCGTGCTCGCCGTCGGCTTCGAGAAGATGAAGCGGGGCGCACTGGGCGGAGGCGCCGACGGCGGCGACTTCACGACGTCCCCGGTCGCCCGGCACTACGGGATCATGGCCGCCGCGCACGGCTTCGAGATGTCCCCGCCCACCGCGCAGATCTTCGGCAACGCCGCCCGCGAGCACATGGAGCGGTACGGGACCACGCCCGCGCAGCTCGCGGCGGTCGGCGCGAAGAACCACCGGCACTCCGCGAACAACCCGAACGCGCAGTTCCAGGACGTCTACACGGTGGAGGAGGTCCTCGCCGCCAAGACCATCCACGACCCGCTGACCAAACTCCAGTGCTCGCCCACCTCCGACGGCGCGGCCGCCGCGCTCGTGGTCTCGGAGCGGTTCGTCGTGGCGCACGGGCTGCACGGCAAGGCCGTGGAGATCGTCGCCCAGGCCATGACCACGGACACGGAGGAGAGCTTCGGCGGCTCCTGCATCGACGTGGTCGGCAAGCCGATGACGGCTGCCGCCGCCCGCCGGGTGTACGAGGACTCGGGGCTCGGCATCGAGGACGTCGACGTCGTCGAACTGCACGACTGCTTCTCGGTGAACGAACTGCTGACGTACGAGGCGCTCGGCATGTGCGCGGACGGGGCCTCCGGCGAGCTCGTCGAGAGCGGGGCCACCACCTACGGCGGCCGCTGGGTGGTCAACCCCTCGGGCGGCCTGATCTCCAAGGGCCACCCGCTGGGGGCGACGGGTCTCGCGCAGGCGGCGGAACTGGTGTGGCAGCTGCGCGGCGAGGCGGGGCCGCGGCAGGTCCCCGCCGCCCGGGTGGGCCTGGCGCACAACATCGGGCTGGGCGGGGCGGCGGTGGTGACGCTGCTGCGCCGCTGACGGGCCCGGGTCCGGGCCCGTCAGCGGGCGTCACGGAGGGGGTGGCCGGGGCGTCAGGCGCGGACCAGGCCGGGCATCAGCCGGAGCGCGTTCTCCCGGTTGATGCCCCGGCGCAGCGCCGGGGTGAACGCCGGGTCGGCGGCCAGGGCGGGGACGGCCAGGTCCGTGACCACCCCGGCCGGGCAGGCCGGCCAGTCGCTGCCGAACAGGATCCGGGCGGGGTCGACGGTGGCCAGCAGGGTGCCGGCCGGGGAGAGCGGGCCTGCCGTGTCGTAGTAGAAGCGGTGCAGGTGGTCCCGTACGGCCGCGGGCTCCACCGGCGGGTCGAAGGCGTACCCGAAGGCCTCCATCCGGGTCGCGATCTGCGGGAGGAAGCCGCCGCCGTGCGGGAGGACCACCGACAGGTTCGGGAACCGGTCGAGGGTCCGGGTCCGGATCATGTTGACGGCGGCCCGGGTGGTGTCGAGCAGGAAGTCGCACAGGAAGTTCGGCACCCCGGGCACGGCGGCGGTCCCCCCGGGCCCCCCGCCGGAGCCCGGTCCGCCGGGCCCGCCGCCCTGGCCCCCGGCCATGCCGTCCGGCCGTGCTCCAGGCCCTCCGGGCCGGCCGGCCGCGTTGCCGGCGATGCCGCCCGGGCCGCCGGCTCCCACCGTGGGGTGGCCGCCGGCCGGGCCGTCCGGGAGGACGTGCGGGTGGGTGTCCACGAGCGCCGCGCGTTCGTCGAGTTCCGCGAAGATCCGGTCGTACGCGGGGTCCCCCAGGTACACCCCGCGGTAGTTCGCCGTCACGTTCACCCCCACCGCCCCCAGCTCGTCCAGGCCGCGCCGCAGGGTCCACGAGGAGACCTCCTCCTCGTCGAGGAACAGCGGCGCGTGGAACGCGAAGCGCCCCGGGTGCTCCTCCACCACCCCGGCCGCCGCCTCCAGCGTCACCGCGACCGCCTCCCGCAGCTGCGCGGAACTCTCGTAGCGCGCGGGCAGCATCGGCTTGAGCACCGCCACCGCGATCCCCGCCCGGTCCATCAGCGCCAGCGCGTCCTCCGCCTCCCACCCCGCCCACGGCGGCAGCGACCGCGGACCCACCAGCCCCTGGTCCCGCGCCCACCGGCGCCAGGCGGGGGCGCAGAAGTGGTGGTGGACGTCGATCACCGCGCGGCTGCCGTCATCCGCCTCCCCGGCCGCCGCCTCCGGATGTGCCGCTCCGCCGACGGCCAGGCCGCCCGCACCGTATTCCGGCATGTGCGCATTTCCCTCTCGTCGGCCCGAAATCCACCGCTCACCCTAGGACGGCCACCGCGAACCGCCGTCCGGAACATTCCGCAGGGGGAGCTTTCCGCTCCGAACGGGTCAATCGGGTTTCGCCTCCGATCCGGTACGGGAAAGCAGCCGCATGTCAATTCCGGGTTACCCGAAAGGTCTGGGCGCGTGACGACTGAACCGACGACCGCGGCGGAAGACGGTCTCACGCTGCACGAAGCGGTGGCCGCCGCGACCAAGAGCACGCCCGAATACCGGCAGTGCCCCTATCCGGTCTACCGGACCCTGCGCGAACAGGCCCCCATCGCCCGCCTCACCCCGGCCCACGGCGTGGACACGTACCTGATCACCCGCTACGAGGACGCCCACGCCCTCCTGTCCGACCACCGCATCGGCAAGGACATGCACGAGGGCATCGACCTCTACCACGCCCTCTTCGGGGACCTGTGCGAGGCGCTCGACGACAACCTCCTCTTCGCCGACCCGCCCCGCCACACCCGGCTGCGCCACATCGCCAAGACCGCCTTCACCCCCCGCCACATCCACGCCCTGCGCCCGCACATCGAGGAGCTCGCCCACGAGCTGCTCGACCGCTGCCCCACCGACCGGCCCGTCGACCTGATGCAGGCCTTCGCCCTGCCGCTGCCCGTCATGGTCATCTGTGAGCTGCTCGGCATCGTCGGGCAGGAGCGGACCGAGGTCCTCGAGTGGTTCGCCGTCGTGACCCGCTCGCGGTTCAGCAAGGATCTCAAGGGCGACCTGGAAGAGGCCGAGATCTGGCTGCGGGACTACTTCGCCCGGCACATCCACCGCACCCGGCAGCGGCCCACGGACGACTTCCTGAGCATGCTGGTGGAGACGCCGCACGAGGAGGAACCGCTCACCGACGACGAACTCGTCTCGATGATCTGGGTCCTGCTCTTCGCCGGACACAAGACGACCACCCTCCAGATCGGCAATTGCGTCTTCAGCCTCCTCACCCACCCCGACCAGCTCCGGGCGGTCCAGGAGAACCGGGAACTGCTGCCGCAGGCGATCGAGGAAATGCAGCGTTTCGAGGGCTCGGTGGAAACCTCCACCTTCCGTTACGCGCTGGAGGACGTGGAAATCGGCGGGACGGTCATTCCGAAGGGCGCGGTCGTGCAGATCGCGCTGAACTCCGCCAACCGCGACCCGGAGAAATTCCCCGACCCGGACACCCTGGACTTCACCCGGGAGGGGCTGCAGAGCAGCCACCTCGGCTTCGGCTACGGCGCCCACTACTGCCTGGGCGCCCCGCTGGCCCGGCTGGAGCTGGAGATCTGCCTGACGGCGCTGCTCGACCGCTTCCCGGAGATGGTCCTCGCCCTGCCGACCCCGGCGGAGGGGGACTGGCTCAAGGGGCCCTTCCCGGCCTTCCGCGGGCTCCAGAAGCTGCCCGTCGCCCTGGACCCCTCGCGGACGGTGGACGACTGGACCGCGGGGGACTGACCGGGGCCCGAGCCCCGAGGGGAGCCCTCCGCCGCTGACCGGCGGAGGGCTCCCGCCCGCGTACGCCCTCACCCGTACGGCCTCACGCGTCCGGGCCCGCCCCCTCGGGTCCCGCCAGCGCCGGGTCCACCACCGTCTCGCCCGTGGACGCCCGCCGCAGGCACTCCGCCAGCTCCTCCACCGGCCCGTCCCGCAGCACCAGCCCCGCCGCCCCCGCCGCCAGGACCGCCTCCCGCAGCCCCGGGTGCGCCGAGCCCGTGGCCACCAGGACCCGGCACTCCGGATCCTCGGCCAGCAGGGCCGCCACCGACGCCGGGTCCTCGACCAGCGCCACCGCCGGCCGCTGCGTCAGGGAGGCCACCACCTCGATGTCCGGCTGGAGCCCGAGGCGGACCGCGAGCGGCGGGTTCGGCGGGTCCAGCAGGACGCGCAGGGAACGGGCGGGCCGGTGGGCCACGGGCATCTCATCCACCGCCGCAGGCTACCGGCCGGCCCACCCCGGCACCGGCAACACGCCCCGCACCACGATCATCTGACGTGACGTCAGCGCTCTTCCCAACCATGGGGGCGTGCGTTATACATTCCCTCAGCCGCTTCCTAGAACGCGTTCTAGAACCGGCTCCGCATGCGACCTCGGTGCGGCCGACGGTGCGGACGGTCGCGCCGAGGTCTTCCAGAGAGCAGAAGGAGCAGCGTCCGAATGCCGATCGATGCCGCCAGGGCCCTCGCCGCCGACCCCCGCCAGGGGGAGATCGCCTGGGACCACAAGGACATCCAGCTCTACCACCTCGGCCTCGGCGCCGGCTCTTCCCTGCACGGGAACAGCCTGGCCACCGACCCCGACGAACTGCGCTACACCCTGGAGTCCAAGCTCCACGTGCTCCCCAGCTTCGCCACCGTCGCCGGCGCCGGCATGGCCATGCTCGGCGGGCTCGCCGCCCCCGGCATCGAGGTCAACCTGGCCAACGTCCTGCACGGCGGGCACTCCATCGAGCTGCACCGCCCGATCCCCGTCAAGGGCCGGGCCACCTCCAGCTCCAAGGTCGCCGCCGTCTACGACAAGGGCAAGGCGGCCGTCATCGTGCTGCGCTCCGAGGTCGCCGATGCCGACGGCCCGCTGTGGACCAGCGACGCGCAGATCTTCGTCCGGGGCGAGGGCGGCTTCGGCGGCGAGCGCGGCCCCTCCGTGCGCGGAGAACTGCCCGACCGCGCCCCCGACCGCACCGAGGAGCGGCCCGTCCGCGAGGAACAGGCCCTGCTCTACCGGCTCTCCGGCGACTGGAACCCCCTCCACGCCGACCCCGAGTTCGCCAAGCTGGCCGGCTTCGACAAGCCGATCCTGCACGGCCTGTGCTCGTACGGGATGACCCTCAAGGCCGTGGTCGACACCGCCCTCGGCGGGGACGTCTCCCGCGTCCGCGCCTACCGCACGCGCTTCGCCGGGATCGTCTTCCCCGGCGAGACCCTGCGCATCCGGATGTGGCAGGAGCCCGGCCGCGTCCTGGTCTCGGTGACCGCCGCCGAACGCGACGACGCCCCGGTCCTCGCCGACACCGTCGTCGAGCACGCGTAACCACAGGCCCCCGCCACCGCCCCCCGCCACAGGCCCCCGTCACAGGCACCCGTCCCCGGCACACGCACCCAAGGAGCCGCACCGTGCGCGCAGCACTGCTGAGCGAGATAGGCCAGGACAAGCTAGAGGTCGTCGACGACATGGAAGCCGTGGGCCTGGGCCCCGGCAAGGTGCGGATCCGCATCAGGGCCACCGGCCTGTGCCACTCCGACCTCTCCGCGATGAGCGGCGTCCTGCTGCAGCCCGCGCCCTTCATCCCCGGCCACGAGGGCTCCGGGGTGATCACCGGGGTCGGTGAGGGGGTCACCGGCCACAAGGAGGGCGACCGGGTCCTCGTCTGCTGGCTGCCGCCCTGCGGGCACTGCGCCGCCTGCAAGCGAGGCCAGGGGCACCTGTGTCTGGAGAGCCTGGTCAACGCGGGCATCCCCAACTTCCGCCGGGCCGGCGGGGAGATCTTCGGCTTCGCCGCGACCGGCACCTTCGCCGAGGAGATCGTCGTCGCCGCCAACTGCGCCGTCCCGATCCCCGACGACGTGCCCTTCGACATCGCCGCCCTCATCGGCTGCGGGGTCACCACCGGACTCGGCGCGGCCATCAACACCGCCAAGGTGGAGGCGGGCTCCTCCGTCGCCGTCATCGGCTGCGGCGGCGTCGGCATCTCCGTCATCCAGGGCGCCAAGGTGCAGGGCGCGGCCCAGATCATCGCCGTCGACCCGGTGGAGTCCCGGCGCGAGGCGGCGCTGCGCTTCGGGGCGAGCGAGGCGGTGGCTCCCGACGCCTTCGACGACGCCAAGGCCCGGATCACCTCCGGGGAGGGCTTCGACTACGTCTTCGAGGTCGTCGGCAAGTCCGCCACCGCCGCCACCGCCTACCGGATGACCCGGCGCGGCGGCTCCGTGGTGATCGTCGGTGCGGGCGCCCTCGACGACAACTTCCAGATCGACATGTTCTCGCTCTTCTTCGACGAGAAGAAGATCCTCCCCTCCATGTACGGGGGCGGGGACGTGCTCCGCTCCTACGCGCGCACCATCGAGCTGTGGCGGGCCGGCCGGATCGACCTGGCGGGCCTGATCACCCACCGGGTGCGGCTCGCCGAGATCAACGACGCCCTCGACCAGATGCGTACGGGCACGGCCCTGCGCACCTGCATAGAGATCTGAGAGGAACCCGGCACATGTCACTGCCACTTGAGGGGCTCAGCGCCATCGTCACCGGCGCCGGCCGGGGGCTCGGCCGGGCCGAGGCGCTCGAACTGGCCCGGCTCGGCGCGAGCGTGGTCGTCAACGACTTCGGCCAGAGCGGCCGCGACGGTTCCGGGGAGGCCTCCGCCGCCCCGGCCGAGGAGGTCGCCGCGGAGATCCGCGCGGCGGGCGGCCGGGCGGTGGCGCACCTCGGGGACGTGGCCGACTTCGCGCAGGCGCGGGAACTGGTCGAGCTGGCCGTCTCCAGCTTCGGGAAGCTGGACGTCCTGGTCAACAACGCGGGCATCCTGCGCGACCGGATGGTGTTCTCGATGTCGGAGGACGAATGGGACTCGGTGATCCGGGTCCACCTCAAGGGCCACTTCAACACCACCCATTTCGCCTCCGCGCACTGGCGGGAGCGTTCCAAGGCGGCGGGCGGCCCGGTCTACGGGCGGATCGTCAACACCTCCTCCGAGGCCTTCCTCGGCGGTTCGGCGGGCCAGCCCAACTACGCGGCGGCCAAGGGCGGCATCGTGGGCCTGACCACCTCGACCGCCCTGGCCCTGGCCAAGTACGGGGTGACCGCGAACGCCATCTGCCCGCGCGCCCGCACCCGGATGACCGAGGACGTCTTCGCCGGCTTCCAGGTCCCCGAGGAGGGCAAGCTCGACGCCCTCGCCCCCGAGCACGTCGCCCCGCTGGTCGGCTACCTCGCCTCGCCCGCCTCGGCGAAGGCGAACGGCCAGCTCTTCGTCGTGCACGGCGGGATCGTCGTGGTGATGGAACGCCCGCGGGTGGCGGCCAAGTTCGACACCTCGAAGGAGGTCTTCTCCTTCGAGGAGCTCGACTCCCTCCTCAGCCCGCACTACGACTCCCGCCCGCCCAACGAGACCTTCGCGGCGGCCGAGGTCCTGGGTCTCAAGCACGACTGAGCCGGGCGTGGCGGCCGCCCGTCGCGGTGCCGGTGCTGCGAACGGGCGGTTCGTCGCGGGCACGGTCGGCGTGGCGGGTCGCTCGCCGACGTGCCCCGGAGGGGCTGCGGTTGAGTGAGGGGGGTCACCCCCCTCACCTCCGAGGAGTACTCAGCCATGACCGTTCAGGAGCACCTCCCCTCCGGCACGATCCTGATCACCGACTCCGAGGCCCTGGGCTGTTCCGGAGCGGTGTTCCGCGTCGACCCGCTGACCGGCGAGGTGGAGCAGTTCGCCTTGGGCGGCGACCTGCAAGGGGCAACCGGCATCGCCGTCGAGTCCGACGGCAACGTCCTGGTGAGCAAGGACCGGCACTTCCCCGGGACCGGAAGTCTCCTCCGCCTCCGGGCCACGACCGGGGAACAGTCCGAGGTCTCGTCCGGCGGGAAGTTCTCCGCCCCCCTCGACGTGGCCGTCGAGGCCGACGGGGGCGTCCTCGTCGCGGACGCCGCCTCGGGCGGGTTCGGGGCCGTCATCCGCGTCGACCGCGCCACGGGCGAGCAGACCGTCCTGTCACAGGGTGACGGTCAGGGGGATCCGCCGGTCCGGGCGGTGGGGCTGTGCGCGGCTCCCGACGGTTCCGTCTACGTGGTCGAGCAGAACATGATCGGGGGCGAGGACCTCACGTCCCGCGTGGTGCGGGTCGACCCGGTCACCGGTGCGCGCACGACGGTCACTTCCGGCGGTGAACTCCGCAGCCCCTGCGGAGTGGTGGTGGACGCCGCCGGCCGCCTCCTGGTCGTCGACGCCAACGCCTTCCCCGGTTTCGGCGGAGGGGTGATCCGGGTGGACCCGGCGACGGGTGCCCAGACCACCGTGGCCTCCGGCGGCGGATTCGCCGCCCCTGCCGCGATCGCGATCGAGGCCGACGGCAGTCTGCTGGTCACCGACAGCGACCCCATGGGCACCGACCGCATCCTGTTCCGCGTGGACCCGGTCACCGGCGCCCAGAAGGTGCTCGCCTCGGGAGGCCAGTTCAAGGCGCTGACGGGGCTGGCGGTCGTGCCGTAGGAAAGCCGGTGCGGCGCCCGGCCGTCCGGCGGCGATCGCGGGCCGGGTGGCCTTCCGGGCCGGGCGGCGTTCCGGACCGGCCGGGCGGGAGCGGTCGGGGAAGGCGATCAGCCCAGGGGGGCCTGCTGGAGGGGGACCGGGCGGGGGGCCGGCTTGGGCGGCGGGTCCAGGCGGACGGGTGGGGGCGGGGCGACCGGCTGGGTCAGGCCGACGATTCCACAGGGGACCTCCGGCGTGGCGTACGGGAGCCGGAGCCGGCCCTGCGGGGTCCACAGGCCGGTGCCGAGCCAGCCGGCCGGGGCGCCGAGCCGGAACACGTACCGGTCGGCCGGCCGCCACAGGGCCAGCCCGGACTCCCCGACGCGCAGGGCGACCCCGCAGGCCTCCGGCATCAGCACCTGGCCGGGCTGCACCGCGAAGGGGTGGGCGTCCTCCAGCCGCAGGCACTCCGGGAAGCGGACCGGACGCGCGCTGCCCAGCACCCCCCAGCCGAGCCGGGGCTCGCCCGGCGCGTCCGAGCGGATCAGCAGCAGCCCGCTGTCGGGAGCCGCCATCAGCAGCCGGTCGTCACTGTCCTCGGCGATCTGGAGCAGCGGGGTGACCACCCCGCCCCGGGTCAGGTCCACGGCGACGGCCTTGACGCGGCCCTCCCGCTCCCGGTCCAGGGACAGCAGCCGGCCCGCGCGGTCCAGCCAGACCCCGCCGGAGCAGCGCCCGGGCAGCACGGCGGCCCGGCGCGGCCCGCCGGAGCCGTGTCCGGCCACCTGCCAGACGGTGGTCTCCTCGCCCGCCACCGCCAGGGCGTAGGCCGAGGCCCCGTCGGGGGCCGGCGGCAGCAGCCGGACCGAGAGCCCCTCCTCGTCGTCGATCCCGCCGAGCGGGAGCTCCCCGGTGCGGGGTCCCGCGTCCGGGCCCGAGGGGCGGGGGCCGGTGTAGGTGCCCGAGGGGTAGAGCAGGGCGAACGCGTGCCGGTCGGCGACCCGCCGGCGGATCAGCACCCGCCCGTCGGCCAGCGGCTGCACCTCGGTGTCGGCCTCCTCGGGCTGTGCGAGCGGCAACGGCACCGCGTACGGCTCGGGCCCGCCCAGCGTCCAGCGCTCGGGATACCGGGCGTCCCCCTCCCCGGCCAGCCGCGCGGCGTAGGCCCCGTCGGCGGTGATCGTGAGCGGGGCGGTCGTGGTCTTCTCGGTGGCACAGACGGTCATCCGGGACGTCACCTCCGGGGAGGAAACTAGGTTTCGCGCTTCCGGCCGGACAACACGACCCCGCACGCTTCACACGTACGGGTGGCGCCCCCGCGATTCGCCGGTGGCGGAGGGGGTGGATGTGCTGTCGATATCGGGGCGTTTGTGGTCAGATCTGGTAAGCCTTGCCTCAGTGTGCGAAGGCGGCGCCCGCGCGGGGCGGACCGTGCTCCCGTCCGCCCCCCGTCCGCCCCCCGCCCGGGGGACAGGCTGGGCGGTCGCCACGGACGGTAGCCTTGGCCCGTGCCCTCTCTCTCTGAAGTCATCGCCGCGCTGGACGCTCTCTGGCCCCCTTCGCGGGCCGAGCAGTGGGACGCCGTCGGCACCGTGTGCGGCGACCCCGACGCCGAGGTCACCCGGGTGCTGTTCGCCGTGGACCCCGTACAGGAGATCGTCGACGAGGCGGTGAAGCTGGGCGCCGACCTGGTCGTCACCCACCACCCCCTCTACCTGCGCGGCACCACCACCGTCGAGGCGGGCACCTTCAAGGGCCGTGTCGTGCACACGCTGATCAAGAACGACATCGCGCTGCACGTCGCCCACACCAACGCCGACACCGCCGACCCCGGGGTCTCCGACGCCCTCGCCGGCGCCCTCGACCTGCGGGTCACCGGCCCCCTCGTGCCCGACCCGACCGACCCGTCCGGCCGCCGCGGCCTCGGCCGGATCTGCGAGCTGGACCGCCCCGAGACCCTGCGCGAGTTCACCGCCCGCGCCGCCGCCCGGCTCCCGCGCACCGCCCAGGGCATCCGCGTCGCCGGCGACCCGGACGCGCTGATCCGCACCGTCGCCGTCAGCGGCGGCTCCGGTGACAGCCTCTTCGCGCAGGTCCGCGCCGCCGGCGTGGACGCGTTCCTCACCGCCGACCTGCGCCACCACCCGGTGTCCGAGGCCCGCGAGCAGAACCCGCTCGCCCTCGTCGACGCCGCCCACTGGGCCACCGAGTGGCCCTGGTGCGAGCAGGCCGCGGCCGAGCTCGACGCCGTCTCCGAGCGCCACGGCTGGGGTCTGCGGACCCACGTCTCGCGCACGGTCACCGACCCGTGGACGGCGCACGCGCCGTCCGAAACCACCCCTTCTAGTGTCTCTGGAGCCCCCAACTGAACGCCGAGCCCGCCGACCAGATCCGACTCCTCGACGTCCAGGCCCTGGACGTCCGGCTGTCTCAGCTCGCCCACAAGCGCAAGTCGCTGCCGGAGCACGCCGAGGTCGACTCCCTGACCAAGGACCTCAGCCAGCAGCGCGACCTGCTCGTCGCCGCCCAGACGCAGGCCAGCGACGCCGCCCGCGAGCAGACCAAGGCGGAGCAGGACGTCGACCAGGTGCGCCAGCGCGCGGCCCGTGACCAGCAGCGCCTGGAGTCGGGCGCCGGGATCTCGGCCAAGGACCTGGCGAACCTGCAGAGCGAGGTCGCCTCGCTCGCCAAGCGGCAGGCCGACCTGGAGGACGTGGTCCTGGAGGTCATGGAGCGCCTGGAGGGCGCGCAGGAGCGCGTCACCGGGATCACCGAGCGGGTCTCCGCGCTGGAGTCCAAGCTGGCCGACGCCACCGCGCGCCGCGACGCCGCCACCGGTGAGCTGGACGCCGAGGCCGCGAAGGTCACCAAGGACCGCGAGGTCATCGTCGGCTCCATGCCGGCCGACCTGATGGCCCTGTACGAGAAGATCCGCGTCAAGCAGGGCGGGGTGGGCGCCGCCCGCCTGTACCAGCGCCGCTGCGAGGGCTGCCGCCTGGAGCTCGACATGGCCGAGGTCAACGAGATCAAGGCGGCCGCCCGCGACCAGGTCGTACGCCACGACAACTGCGGCCGCATCCTGGTCCGTACGGCGGACTCGGGCATCTGATGCCGCGTTTCGTCGTGGAGGCCGACGGCGGATCCCGGGGCAACCCGGGGCCCGCCGGCTACGGCGCGGTGGTCCTGGACCCGGTCACGGGGGAGACCCTGGCCGAGCGCGCCGAGTTCATCGGCGTCGCGACGAACAACGTCGCCGAGTACCGGGGCCTGATCGCGGGGCTGAAGGCCGCGCGTGAGCTGGCCCCGGACGCGGAGGTCCGGGTCCGGATGGACTCGAAGCTCGTCGTGGAGCAGATGTCGGGCCGCTGGAAGATCAAGCACCCCGACATGAGGCCCCTTGCGGCGGAGGCCGCGACGATCCTGCCGCGCGCGCAGGTCACGTACGAGTGGATCCCGCGCGAGCGGAACAAGCACGCGGACCGCCTGGCCAACGAGGCGATGGACGCGGGCCGCCGGGGCCGGCAGTGGGAACCCTCCGCCTCCACGGCAGCCCTCACCCCGGCCGGGTCCCCGGGCAACGCCCCTGCCCCGGCCGGGCCTCCGGGCGACGCGGCGAAGGGCGCGGCGGCGGTCCGCGCCGCGCTGGCCGCCGGCGCAGCCGGGCGCCCGGACGCATCCGGCGACTCCGCCACCGCCACCGGCTCCCGTGCGCCCGCCGCCACCGGCGCTCCGGGAACCGCCGCGGCTGCCGCCGGGTCTGCGACGGCCTCCGGCACGGCCGGCGATGCCGGCCTGACGCCCGGCGCGGCGCGGACCGCCGCCACCGACGTGCGCGCCGCCCGGAGTGCGGCCGCGCCCGGGACGGGAACGCTGTTCGGCGACGCCGGGACGGCGTCCGGCACGGCTGCCCCGACGGGCGCCGCCGCCGACGTGCGCGCGGCCCGCAGCGCGGCCGCCCCTGAGGCGGACACCCTCTTCGACGAAGCCGAGGCCCTGACCCCCGCCCAGGGCTCCGCCCAGGCCTTGGCGAACGCTCAGGCCGGCACCGAGGCCCCGGCCGGAGCCGGCCAGACCCGTGCCACCGCCGGAGGTACCGGCTGGGGCGGGCCCGACATGGGTGTTCCCGCCACCTTCGTGCTGCTGCGGCACGGGGAGACCGCGCTCACCCCGCAGAAGCGGTTCTCCGGCAGCGGCGGCACCGACCCGGAGCTGTCCCCGGCCGGGCGCCGGCAGGCCGCCGCCGTGGCCGAGGCGCTGGCCGCGCGGGGTACCGTGCAGGCCGTCGTCAGCTCACCGCTGCTCCGCTGCCGCGAGACCGCCCAGGCCGTCGGCGACCGCCTCGGGCTGCCGGTCACCGTCGAGGAGGGGCTGCGCGAGACCGACTTCGGCGCCTGGGAGGGGCTGACCTTCGCCGAGGTGCGGGAACGCTTCCCCGACGACCTCCAGGCCTGGCTGGACTCCCCGAAGGCCGCCCCCACGGGCGGCGGCGAGAGCTTCGCCGCCGTCACCCGCAGGGTGTCGGCCGCCCGGGACCGGCTGCTGTCCGCGTACGCGGGCCGCACGGTGCTGCTGGTCACCCACGTGACCCCGGTCAAGACACTCGTCCGCCTCGCCCTCGGGGCCCCGCCGGAGTCCCTGTTCAAGATGGAGCTCTCCGCGGCCTCCCTCTCGGCGGTGGCCTACTACGCCGACGGCAACGCCTCGGTCCGGCTGCTCAACGACACCTCGCACCTGCGGTAGGCCGCGTCAGGGCGCGGGCCTGAGCCGGCCCAGGGTCTCCACGGACCGTTCCAGCGCGCGGGCCATGTTGTGGGCCTGCGCCCGGGCGGTCAGAAGCTGGCCGCCCGCCTCCCGCGCGAGCTGGCCGGGCAGCCGCCGCTCGCCGTCCACGACGGCCCAGGCGTCGTCGTGCCGCCCGACGTGGCATGCCAGGTGTTCCAGTACCTCTTCGAGGTCCCGGGCCAGGCCGTGCAGGCTCGCCGTCACGGCGGCCACGTCGGCGTGGCCCGCGTAGGCGTCGTGGGGATCGGAAGTGGCTTCGGCGAGCTCACGTATGTGCGCGGAGGCGGCGGCCGCGGCCGCGGGGCGATCGGTCATGGGTGCGAGCGTGCCCCATGACGCGCCCCGCCGAGGGGTGTTCGCGCCACCCGGCGGGGAAGGGAACGGCAGACGAGCCGGCCTGTACGCCGGGTTCTGTCACCCGGAGACCTCGCGGTCGCCGGGGAGACGGCCATCCATCTAGGACCGGCGTTGCCGCCGGCCTCGTGCGGTCTACCCGCGAACTCGGGCGGGCAGCCCTCAAGCGTTCGCGCAGACCCGTCCGGGGACGGATCCTCTTGACCTTGCTCCGGGTGGGGTTTACCTAGCCGCCTGAGTCACCTCAGGCGCTGGTGGTCTCTTACACCACCGTTTCACCCTTACCTGGGACCGAAGCCCCCGGCGGTCTGTTTTCTGTGGCACTGTCCCGCGGGTCACCCCGGGTGGCCGTTAGCCACCACCCTGCCCTGTGGAGCCCGGACGTTCCTCGGCGGGATCCGGAGACCCCGACGCGGCCGCCCGGCCGACTCGTCTGTCGTGCCGACCATGCTACCGGCTGCCGAGGCGGCTCCCGGCGGCGGCTTGACCTTGACGCGGCGGCAGGGTTTCTACTGAGGGGCATGCGGATCGGAGAGATCGCCGCGCTGGTCGGGGCCACCACCCGGGCGGTCCGGCACTACCACCACGTCGGCCTGCTCCCGGAGCCGGCGCGGCGGGCCAACCGGTACCGGGCCTACACCGTGCGCGACGCCGTGCTCCTGGCGCGGGTGCGCCGGCTCACCGAACTCGGGCTGAGCCTCGACGAGGTGCGGGACGTCCTCGCGGACGACGCCGGGCGGGAGCTGGCCGACGTGCTGGCGGAGCTCGACGCCGACCTCGCCCGGCAGGAGGCCGAGCTGGCCGGGCGGCGCAGGCGGCTCGCCGTGCTGCTCGCCGCCGGGCCCGGCGAGGCCGAGCCGGTGTCGCCCGCGCTCGCCGCGCTGCTGGCGAAGGCGCCGCCGACGCACTCCCCGGCGGCCGCGAAGGACCGCGAGCACCTGACCCTGCTGGACGCCACCGGCGCGGCCGGGGAGGAGCTGTACGCCGTCCTGGGGACGCTCGCCGCCGACCCCGCCGTCCTCGCGCTCTACGAGCGGCTCGACGCACTGGCCGACGCCCCCGTCGACGACCCCCGGATCGGCCCGCTCGCGGAGGCGATGGTCGCGGCCGTCCCGGCCGCCGCCTTCGACGCGATCCCGGCCGGCGGGCCCGTCGTCCCCGGCTTCGGGGAGGCGCTGCTCGCCGAGTACGCCCCCGCCCAGGCGGAGGTCGTCCGCCGGGTGATGGCGGCCTTCGTGGGGAGGGGGCCCGCGTGAGCGCCGTGCGCGCGGCCCGGTTCGGGGCCGCCGCCGCGATACCGGGCGAGCTGGTCCTCGTCCTGTGCCTCGCGGCCGGGGTGCGCCCGCCCGGCTGGGTGACGGGCGGCGTCGAGGGGCTGGTGCTCGGGGTGCTGCTGCTGGAGGGGTGGGTGCTGGGCTCGCTGCGACGGCGCACCGGCTCCTGGCGGGAGGCCGTACGGGCCGTGGTGCCGGAGCCGGTGCGCCGGCTGCTGCTGCACGAGCTGCGGGCCTGCGCCTCGCTCGGCCGGTGGGTGGCGCGCCGCCCGCACGGGGTGCGGCCGGGGGACCTCGCCGCCGCCTACACCGGGCCGCAGACGGCGATGATGTACGGGCTGCTCTTCGTGTCGGTGATCGAGACCGTCGGGCTCGCCCTGCTCATCCCCTGGCCCGCTGTGCACCGCGTGGTGCTCGTCCTCGACGTCTACGGGGTGCTGCTGGTGCTGGCCCTGCACGCCGCCTGTGTGACCCGCCCGCACGTCGTACGGCCGGATGGGACGCTGCGGATCCGCTACGGGGCCCTGTTCGACCTCACCGTCCCGCCGGACGCGGTGGCCTCGGCCCGGGTGGACCGCCGCTACCCCGAGGGGCGGCTCGTCACCCTCACCGAGGACGGCGTGCTCGACCTGATCGTGGGCAGCCAGACGACGGTCACCCTGGAGCTGAACCGCCCGCTGGACTTCCGCCGCCCCCTCGGCGCCCGCGCGCGGGCCCGTACGGTCCGCTTCCACGCCGACGACCCCCGCGCCCTGGTCACCGCCCTGCGGAAGGCGGCGGCTTAGGCCGGCGCGAAGAGGATCTTGGCCGTGCCCGGGTCCGCCCGCGTCAGGCGGACCCGGATCCGGTCGCCCAGCGGCAGGGGGCCCGCCGGGGACTCGACCCGGCCGACCACCGCCGGGTCCTCCAGGTGCACCGTCCCGGCCTGCGGGTCCCGCTCCTCCACGTCGATGACCGTCGCGTCGAAGGTCTCCCCGACCCGGTCCTTGAGCAGGGCCGCCTCGACCAGGTCCACGCACTCGCGCTCCACGGAGTTGGCCAGCCTGCTCCCCTCCCGCATCTCGTGCGGGAGCCCCGCCAGGGCCTCCACCGCCCACGCGGGCGGCGCCGCCCCCGCCACCGCCGCCACGCACAGCTCGCCCGCGTACCGGTCGACGAGCCGCCGCAGCGGGGCCGTGCAGTGCGTGTACGGGGCCGCCACCGCCGCGTGCACGGCGTGCTCGGGCCGCTCCCCGCCGGTGAACACCGTGTACCCGGCGCCGCGCAGCAGGGCCGTGCACTCCTGGAGGAACGCGGCGTGCGCGGGGACGCGCGGGTCCAGGGAGCGCACCAGCGCGGCGTACGGGACGTGGTGCGGCCAGTCGATCCGCAGGGCCTGCGCGGCCCGCCGCAGCCGCCCCACCGCGCCGTCGGGGGCGGCCGGCAGGGTGCGCAGGATCCCGGTGCCGGCGGCCAGCATCAGGTCGGCGGCGGCCATGCCGGTCATCAGGGAGATCTGGGCGTTCCATCCGTCGGCCGGCAGCGGAGCCCGGTACGCCAGGCGGTAGGAGCCGTTCTGTCCGACGACCTCCTGCTCGGGGACGTTGAGGGAGATCCCGCCGCGTTCGGCCTCCAGTGCCTCGCGCAGGGTCCCGATGTCCTTCAGCAGGGCCAGGGCGGGTTCGGCGGTGCCGGTGTCGATGGCCTTCTGGACGCCGTCGTAGTCGAGCCTGGCCCGGCTGCGGACCAGGGCGCGGTGGACGTCGGTGGCCTGCACCCGGCCGTCGGAGTCCAGGTCGAGCCGCCACAGCAGCGCCGGACGGGTCCGGTCCGGCAGCAGGCTGGCCGCGCCCTCGGAGAGCACCTGCGGATGCAGGGGTACCCGCCCGTCGGGGAAGTAGAGGGTGGTGACCCGGCGGTGGGCCTCGCCGTCCAGGGCGCCGCCCGGGATGACGAAGGCGGCGACGTCGGCGATCGCGTAGTGGACGCGGTAGCCCCCGCCGGACCGTTTCGCCAGGTGCATGGCCTGGTCGAGGTCGACCGAGCCCGGCGGGTCGATGGTGAAGAGGGGGAGGTCGGTGGCGTCCTCGTCGGGCAGCCGGGGAGCGCCGGCGGCCCGCTCGGCCTCGGCGAGCACCTCCGCCGGGAAGGCGTCGGGCACGCCCAGACGCGTCCGCAGCTCACGCAGCGCGGCGCCCAGAGCGGCACCGTCCGCACCGGCCATGTGCATGTGACGGCGTGGCATGGACCGAGCGTATGTCCTGCCCGGGAGATCTTCTCGGCGGCCGCGCGCGGCCCGCCGCTGTCCGGATTCCCGCGCCGTGTTCCGGTGAGCGGAACACGGCGCGGAACGGCCGCGCACGACGGCGTGAAACCTCCTGGAACGCGGAGCCCGGCCGGGGCGCAATGTGGTGGGCGGATCACCCGAAACCACCGGAACCGATCGGAACTCATCCACGGGGCGGCACATGCTGTTGCGGATTCACTTCACGGGCGCCGACCTGGCGCGTACGAGCGTGGCCAGCCGGCCCGACCCCCTGTGGGAGACGGTGCTGAGCCTGCGCATGCTCCAGCACCGCACCGGCAACCCGGCGGCCGAGGCCTGGGGCCGGGCGGTCCTGGCCCGGCGGCCCGAGGGCCTGCGGACGCTCCTGCCCCTGGTGCGCCCGCTCGGCTACTTCCCCGACTTCCTCACCCCGTCCGACGGGTCCCCGGACATCGAGCGGGGCCTCGACGCCCTGGCCGCCACTCCCGCCCGCCACCTCAGCGGCGACCTGGAGGTCCTCGCCTCCGGCGGCACCCTGCCCTCCTGGACGCGGGACCTGGGCGCCGGCCGCCCCGACGCGCTGCGGGGGCTCGCCGGAGCCCTGCGCGGCTACCACGCGGCGGCGGTGGCGCCGCTGGAGCAGACGATGCGGACGACGGTCCGGGCGGAGTACGCGGCGCAGGCGAAGACGGCCGCCGAATCGGGGATCGAGGGGGTCCTGGCGGGACTGGGGCCGGGCATGCGCTGGAGGCCGCCCGTGCTGGAGGTCCAGTACCCCGTCGACCAGGAACTGCACCTGGCCGGGCGGGGCCTGCTCCTCGTCCCCACCCTGTTCCGCGCCCGCACCCCCGTCTCGCTCCTCGACCCGGAGCTGCCGCCGGTCCTCACCTATCCCGCCCGGCGCACCGTCTCCCCGGACGACTCCGCCGGGAGGAAACTCGTACCGCTGATCGGGCGCACCCGCAGCGAGATCCTGCACCACACCTCGGAGGGCTCCCGCAGCACCTCGGAACTGGCCCGGCTGGTGGGCATGTCCCAGGCCTCGGTCAGCCACCACACCTCGGTGCTGCGCGCGGCGGGCCTGATCAGCTCGACCCGGCACCGGAACTCGGTGCTGCACGCGGTGACCTCCCTGGGTTCCCTCCTACTGCGCGGGTGAGGCGGCGTCCAGCTCTTTCGAACCTGCTCGAAACACCTGGACGGGGACCGGTGGCGGGCCGGACAGTCGTCCTGCACCGCAGCACGAGGGCGACGAGGCACCGCCCACCACGGACCCCCCACCGGCGGCCACGACCCGCCCCGGCCCCAGTGGCCCGGGCGCGGCCGTGGCCGTTCGCCCGTGACCGGCCGACGGCGGGCCGTCTACCCTGGCCCGGGGGCCGCACCCCCGCGTCGTGCCATCGATAGGAGAACCACCGTGCTCGTGCTGCTGCCGCCCTCCGAGGGAAAGGCCGCCGGCGGCTCCGGCGCTCCGCTCGACCCCGCCTCGCTGTCGCTGCCCGGGCTCGCCGGGGCGCGGGCGGCCGTGCTGGAGGAGCTGGTCGAGCTGTGCGCGGGCGACGAGCTCAAGGCCCGCGAGGTGCTGGGGCTCAGCGAGGGGCTGCGCGGCGAGGTCGCCAAGAACGCGGGCCTGCGGTCGGCGCCGGCCCGGCCGGCGGGGGAGATCTACACCGGGGTCCTCTACGACGCCCTGGACCTGGCCGGCCTGCCCGCCGGTGCGCGGGCGCTGGCCGAGCGGACGCTGCTGGTGTTCTCCGGGCTGTGGGGCGCGGTGCGGGTGACCGACCGGATCCCCTCGTACCGGTGCTCGATGGGCGTGAAGCTGCCGGGGCTCGGGGCGCTGGGCGCGTACTGGCGCACGCCGATGGCCGAGGTGATGCCGGAGGCGGCGGGGGACGGGCTGGTGCTGGACCTGCGCTCGTCGGCGTACGCGTCGGCGTGGAAGCCGAAGGGGGAGACGGCCGGGCGCACGGCCACCGTGCGGGTGCTGCACTCGCAGACGGTGGACGGGGTGGAGAAGCGGTCGGTGGTGAGCCACTTCAACAAGGCGACGAAGGGGCGGCTGGTGCGGGACCTGCTGGTGGCGGGGATCGAGCCGGGGGACCCGGCGGAGCTGGTGGCCGCGCTGCGGGACCTGGGGTACGTGGTCGAGGCCGGGGCTCCCGCGAAGGCGGGGCGGGCGTGGTCCCTCGACGTGGTCGTCACCCAGATCCACTGAACCGGTCGCCGCCGGGGCCCCGCGGAGCCCCGGCGGTGTCTGAGACGGGGCTCAGCGGCTCAGCGGCTCAGCGCCCGAGGGGCCAGGCGACGGCCGACGGGGTCTGGTCCGCCGTGCCGGCGTACTGGGCGCAGGCGTCCGTGAGGGTTTCCAGCAGGGTCAGCGGGTCCGGCAGCGGGTGGCGGACGTCGCGCACCCACGTCACCGCGAAGTCACCCGGCAGCGCCGCCGGCGGCAGCAGCACGTAGCTGCCACGGCAGTGCCACCGCAGACCGGGATGCTCGTCCATCGTCTCGGGATGGCAGTCCAGCTCGCAGGGCCACCACTCGTCCTCGTCCTCGGGCGTACCCCGGGTGGCCGTGAAGAAGAGCATCCGGGCCTGGTCGCCCGTACCGCCCGACTCGGCGACGGGGCCGACCTCGACGCCTGCGGCGAGCAGCCGTTCCAGGGCGCTGCGGCCGGCTTCGAGGGGGACGTCCAGGACGTCGTGGACCATGCCGGTCGCGGTGATGAAGTTGGCCTGGGGCTGGTTGCGGGCCCAGCGCTCGATCTGGGCGCGGTCGGTGGTCGACTGGGTCTGCCAGGCGAAGGAGACCGGGTGCCGGGCGGGCGTGGGACAGCCGATGCGGTCGCACGAACATCGGTAGCCGGCGGGATGGGCGGCCGGGGCGACCGGGAGGCCGGCGGCGGCGACGGCCAGGAGGAGCGCTTCGCGTTCCCTGCCGGGGTCCTCGGGAGCGGCCTTCGAGCGGCGGCGCAGCCACTGGGAAATCCTGCTCTGCTCGCCGCGTTTGACGCGGCCGGACTCAGACCCCATCTATCCCCTCACCTCACCGTTGCCCCGGCAGACCGATCCATGGTCCCACCATCCCGAGGGCCGGGTGACCGCACCCCCCGTTCCCGCCCCAGCCCCTACTTCCCGCCAAAAACGCACAATCCGGCCATATGTTCCCGGCGTTGCCGAGGTCACGGGGCGTCCGGCTATCGGACGGTGACTTTTGCCACGCCGTCCGCACCCCCCGCGCCGCCCACACCGGCCAGCACGGAATCCACCAGCGCGTCCGTGAAGGCGTGCGTCAGGGGCGCCGTCCGCAGCAGCCACCGGTACGTCAGCGGCCCCACGAGCATCTCCGTCACCAGCCGCAGGTCGGCGTCCGCCGCGAGCTGGCCGGCGTCCCGGGCCGCCCGCAACCGGGCCTCGTACAGGGCGAGCTGGGGCTCCAGCAGCTGCTCGGTGAAGCGCGCCGACAGGTCGGGGTCGGTCGCCCCGGCCGCCGTCAGGGCGCGCGCGGGGGCCTCGTAGCGGGGGTCGGAGAACTCGTCGACGGTGGCTCGCAGGACGGCTTTCAGGTCGGCCGCCAGGTCACCCGTATCGGGGAAGCCGGACCAGCCCGTGTCCGTCCAGGCCTCCCCGGACAGCGCCAGCGAGGCGTCCAGCAGGACGGCCGCCTTCGAGGGCCACCAGCGGTAGATGGTCTGCTTGCCGACGCCCGCGCGGGCGGCGATGGCCTCGATGGTCAGCTTGTTGTAGCCGACCTCGCCGACGAGGGCGAGGGCGGAGTCGAGGATGGCGCGCCGGGAGTGCTCGCTGCGGCGGCTGGAGTCGGGGGCCTTGGTCACCGGCCCAACGTACCAACCCCGGCGAGACGTCTCGTCTCCCGGCCGTTGTGGTAAACCACCCGATCGGTTCACTGTGCGACCGCATCCCGAGGAGGGACGATTCTCTGCGTACACACCCGTACCGTGAGTCCGCAGTCGTGAGGAGCCTTCTTTGCGCAGAGACGCCACACCCCGGCGCTACCTGATGTGCCCACCCGCACACTTCAAGGTCACGTACTCCATCAACCCGTGGATGGACCCCACGAAACCGGTGGACCTGCCCCTCGCCCTCGCGCAGTGGGAGGACCTGCGAGACCGCTACCTCTCCCTCGGGCACACCGTCGAGACCCTGGAACCGGACCCGGGCCTGCCCGACATGGTGTTCGCCGCGAACGGCGCCCTCGTCGTCGACGGCCGGGTCCTCGGCGCCCGCTTCGCCTACCCGGAACGCGCCGCCGAGGCGGAGATCCACCTCGACTGGTTCCGGACGCACGGCTTCACCGACGTCCACGAGCCCTCGCACGTCAACGAGGGCGAGGGGGACTTCGCCGTCACCGCCAGCTGGATCCTGGCGGGCCGCGGCTTCCGCTCCAGCCCGCTCTCGCACGACGAGGCGCAGGAGTTCTTCGGCCGCCCCGTCATCGGCCTCGACCTGGTGGACCCGCGCTACTACCACCTGGACACGGCGCTGTGCGTGCTCGACGGCGACGAGATCATGTACCATCCGCCGGCCTTCTCCCCGGGCAGCCGGGCCGTGCTGCGCCGGCTCTTCCCGGACGCCCTGCTCGTGGACGCCCCGGACGCGGCCGCCTTCGGCCTCAACTCCGTCTCCGACGGGCGGCACGTGCTGCTCCCGCAGGCCGCGACCGGGCTGCTGGCACCGCTGCGCGAGCGCGGCTTCGAACCGGTCCCCATGGACCTGGGCGAGCTGCTCAAGGGCGGCGGCAGCGTGAAGTGCTGCACCCAGGAGCTGCGGCCGGCCTAGGCCGGCCCGGCGGCCCGGGGCCGCGGCGCCCCGCCCCCCCCGGGACCCCTAGAGGTCCCGGTCCGGGGCGTCCGCCGGGGGCCACTGCTCGCCCCACTCGGCGTCCCGGGCCGCCTTGTAGAGGTCGCCGTGGCGCTTGGTGACGGTGGCCCGGCCCAGCCCCTCCGCCTCGGGACCGCACAGGTCCAGCAGGACGAGCCCCTTCCGGATCTGCGGCTTGCGCGTGATCCGGGAGGGGACGGGCGCCGTGGGGAAACGGGTCGCGGCCACGTAGGCGAACTTCTCGTCCTCGTACGGCAGGGAGCCGCCCTTGACCTGCCGGTGCAGGGAGGAGCGGCTGACCCGGGCCGCGAAGTGGCACCAGTCCCGGCCCACGTCGATCGGGCAGGTCCCGTCGTGCGGGCAGGGCGCGGCCACCTTCAGCCCAGCGGCGATCAGCTGGTCGCGGGCCTCACGGATGCGCAGGTACCCCTCGGGCGTGCCCGGCTCGATCAGGACGACGGCCTGCCCGGCGCGGGCCGCCTCCGCGACGACCGCCCGGCGGGCCGGCTCGGTCAGCTCGCCCAGTACGTACGAGACGGTGACCAGGTCCGCGTCGGGCAGGGCGATCCCGGTCCCGATGACGGCCCGGCGCCAGTCGGCCGCGCGCAGGGTGTCCGAGGCCGAGCGGGCGGCCAGCTCCTTGCCGAGGGCGAGGGCCGGCTCCGCCCAGTCCAGCACCGTCGTCGTGCGGGGCCCGTCCCAGGTGGCGTCCACCGCCCAGGTCGCGGCGCCCGTCCCGCCGCCCACGTCCACGTGCGAGCCCGGCACCCACGCGGGCGCGGCCTCCGCCAGCCCGTCCAGCGCCGACCGTACGGCCTCGAAGGTGGCCGGCATCCGGTACGCCGCGTACGCCGCGACGTCGGAGCGGTCGCGCAGGACGGGGGCGTCGGTGGGGATGGTGCCCCGGTAGTTGGCGATGAGCCGCTCGACGGCGGCCGTGGCCTGCTTCGGCGGGAGTCCGTCGAGCAGCCCGCCGAGGGCGCTGCGGAGGGTTTCGGCGGTGGTGGGGGCGGTGGCGTTCACCAGCGAAGTTTACGGCGCGGCCGGGGCGCCCGGTACGGCCATGGGCTCCCGGTCCCGCCAGGGGCGGCACAGGGCGAGGAAGCAGCCGGCCGCCAGCAGCGAGCAGCTCAGCTGGACCAGGGCCATCGGCACGGCCGTGTGCTCGCCCGCGATCCCGACCAGCGGGGAGGCCACCGCGCCCACGAGGAAGGAGGAGGTGCCGAGGAGCGCGGACGCCGATCCGGCGGCGTGCGGGGTGCGCATCAGGGCCTGCGCGTTGGTGTTGGGCAGCACCAGGCCCATCGCCGACATCAGCACGAACAGGGCGGCGGCGACGGGCACCAGACCGGTCTCCCCGAACACCCCGGTGGACATCAGCAGCAGGGCCACCGAGGCCGTGGTGAGCACGGCGATGCCGACGGCGAGGACCTTGTCCAGGCTGACCCGGCCGACCAGCAGCTTGCCGTTGACCTGGCCGACGACGATCAGCCCGACGGAGTTGAGGCCGAAGAGCAGGCTGAAGGCCTGCGGGGAGGCGCCGTAGATCTCCTGGACGACGAAGGGCGAGGCGGAGATGTACGAGAAGAGCACGGCGAAGGCGAACCCGCCCGCCAGGGTGTAGCCGGCGAAGACCCGGTCGGCGAGGAGCCCCCGCATGGTCCGCAGGGCGGCGCCCACGCCGCCGGTCTGCCGCCGCTCCGGCGGCAGCGTCTCGCCGAGGCCGCGCCAGACCACGAGGGTCAGCGCGAGGCCGACGGCGGTGAGGACGACGAACACCCCGCGCCAGTCGGCGAAGCGGAGCACCTGGCCGCCGATCAGCGGGGCGATGATCGGGGCGGTGCCGGATATGAGCATCAGGGTGGAGAAGAAGCGGGCCATCTCGACCCCGTCGTACAGGTCGCGGACGACGGCCCGCGCGATGACGATGGCCGCCGCCCCGGCCAGGCCCTGGAGCAGCCGGAAGCCGATCAGCAGTCCGGCGGAGGGGGCGAGGGCGCACACCGCGGTGGCGAGGACGTAGACGGCCATACCGGTGAGCAGCGGCCGGCGCCGCCCCCACTTGTCGCTCATGGGCCCGATGACCAGCTGGCCGAGCGCCATGCCGGCGAGGCAGGAGGTCAGGGTGAGCTGGACGGTCGCGGCCGGGCTGCCCAGGGCGGTGGTGACCTCCGGCAGGGCCGGGAGGTACATGTCCATGGACAGCGGGGGCAGAGCGGTCAGGCCGCCGAGGATGAAGGTGACCAGCAGGCCGGTGCGGCGCGCGGCGGTCAGGGGGACGGTGGCGGGGGCCACGGGGGAAGGCTGCGGCCCGTGCGAGGGGGCCGCCGAGGGGCCTCTCTCCGACATACGCACTCCAGTCTTTTCATCTGCTTTATGTGCCCCTGACCGACCCATGCTCTCAGCTGGCGGAACGTTCCGGGACGGATGTCCGGTGTGACGTACTCTGCGGCCCCATGAGCGCACGTGGGAACAAGATCGCTGTAGTGACCGGGGCCGGCTCCGGTATCGGCCGCTCCGTGGCCCTCGCCCTCGCGGGGGCCGGCTGGTCGGTGGCCGTGGCCGGGCGCCGGACCGGACCCCTGGAGGAGACCGCCGCGGCGGCCGGTCAGGGCGCGGACGTCCTTCCGGTACGGGCGGACGTGAGCGCCCCGGGCGACGTCACCACGCTGTTCGAGACCGTACGGGAGCGGTACGGCCGCCTCGACCTGCTGTTCAACAACGCCGGCACCTTCGGCCCGGCCGGGGTCCCGCTGGAGGACATCGCGTACGAGGAGTGGCGCCAGGTCGTCGACGTCAACCTCACCGGGGCCTTCCTCTGCGCGCAGGGGGCCTTCCGGGTGATGAAGGAACAGGACCCGCAGGGCGGCCGCATCATCAACAACGGCTCCATCTCGGCCCACGTCCCGCGCCCGAACTCGATCGCCTACACCGCGACCAAGCACGCCATGACCGGCCTGACGAAGTCCCTGTCGCTGGACGGGCGCCCGTACCGGATCGCCTGCGGGCAGATCGACATCGGCAACGCGGCGACGGACATGACGGCGCGGATGCGGACCGGGATCCTCCAGGCGAACGGGCAGCTCGCGGTCGAGCCGGTCATGGACGCGGCGGACGTGGCCCGCACGGTCCTGCACATGGCCGAGCTCCCGCTGGAGGCCAACGTCCAGTTCGCCACCGTGATGGCGACCGCCATGCCGTACATCGGCCGCGGCTAGCCGCGGAACGGAAAACGGCGCCCGGTTCGTCCCCGCGGAGGGGGGAGCGAACCGGGCGCCGGGCTCTTCGGGCGGAGGCTACTTCACCGCGGCCGGGGTCTTGGCCGCGCCGCGCACGCCCGCCGGGAGCAGGAACAGGGTCAGGACCGCCGCGAGGTACAGGGTCCAGACGACGACCTGCGCCACCGTCGGGTCCGGCTGGAAGTTGAAGACGCCCTTGAGGAGCACCCCGTACCAGCTGTCCTGCGGGACCGCCGAGCTGATGTCGAACGCCTTGTTCTGCAGGCCGCCGAGGAACCCGGCCTCCTGGAGGTCGTGGACCCCGTACGCGAGGACGCCCGCCGCCACGATGACCAGCATCCCGCCGGTCCACGTGAAGAACTTCGACAGGTTGATCTTCAGCGCGCCCCGGTAGAACAGCCAGCCCAGGACGATCGCCGTCCCGATGCCCAGCAGCACACCGATCAGCGGCGCCGAGGAACCCTCCCCGCTGGCCCGCACCGACGCCCACACGAACAGCGCCGTCTCCAGGCCCTCACGGCCCACCGCCAGGAACGCGGTCGCGACCAGCGCGCCGGTGCCCATGGCGAGCGCCGCGTCGAGCTTGCCCTGGAGCTCGCTCTTCAGGTGCCGGGCGGTCTTCTTCATCCAGAAGACCATCCACGTCACCAGGCCGACCGAGACGATCGACAGGCTGCCGCCGAGCAGCTCCTGCGCCTCGAAGGTCAGCTCCTGCGTGCCGAAGGTGAGCAGCGCGCCGAAGGCCAGCGAGATCGAGCAGGCGATGCCGATGCCGAGCCACACGGGCCGCAGCGCGGCCCGGTTCCCGGTCTTGACCAGGTAGGCGACCAGGATGCAGACGACCAGGCTCGCTTCGAGGCCCTCGCGCAGGCCGATCAGATAGTTGCCGAACACGGCGTTTCCTCTCCGGAAGGGACTACGCGACTACGCGAACAGCGCCCGGCCCCACCAGTCGTCCTTGTCGCGGACGCCCGGCGGGACGGCGAAGACGGCCGAGCCCACGTGCTGGATGTACTCGTTCAGCGCGTCGTTCTTCGACAGCCGGCGCTGGATCGCGACGAAGCCCTTGCGGACGTCGCGCTGGTAGGCGAGGAAGAACAGGCCCGCGTCGAGCCGGCCCAGACCGTCCGTGCCGTCGGTGAAGGAGTAGCCGCGGCGCAGGATGGTCGCGCCGTCATTGCTGTCGGGGTGCGCGAGGCGCACGTGCGAGTCGGGCTTCATCGCCTTCAGGAACGGTTCGTCGCGCTCCTTGGACTTGCCGACCGGGGCGCCCTCGCCCTTGTCGCGGCCGAAGATGTCCTCCTGCTCCCGCAGGGAGGTGCGGTCCCAGGTCTCGATGTGCATCCGGATGCGGCGGGCGACCAGGTACGAGCCGCCGGTCATCCAGTCGCTGCCGTCGCCCGCGCCGACCCACACGTGCTTGTCGAGGGCGGCGGTGTCGGTGCCGGAGATGTTCCGGGTGCCGTCCTTGAAGCCCATCATGTTGCGCGGGGTCTGCTCGTCGGGCGTGGTCGAGGAGGTCTTGCCGAAGCCGAGCTGCGACCAGCGGACCGCGACCTTGCCGAAGCCGATGCGGGCCAGCTGGCGGATGGCGTGCACCGCGACCTGCGGGTCGTCGGCGCAGGCCTGGACGCACAGGTCGCCGCCGGAGCGGGCCTGGTCCAGGTTGTCGCCGGGGAAGGCCTCCAGGTCCACCAGGGCCTCGGGGCGCTTGCCCTCCAGGCCGAAGCGGTCCTTGGCGAACAGGCCCGGGCCGACGCCGAAGGTCAGGGTCAGGCGGGAGGGCTTGAGGCCCAGGGCCTCGCCGGTGTCGGTCGGCGGGGCCTCGGGCACGCCCTCGAACACGTCGCCGACGGGCAGGCCGGCCGTCATCAGCCGGGCGGCGGCCGTCCAGTCCTTGAGGAGCTTGACGAGCTCCTCGCGGTCCTTCGTCTTCACGTCGAAGGCCGCGAAGTGCAGCCGGTCCTGGACGGCGCTGGCGATGCCCGCCTGGTGCTCGCCGTGGAAGGGCACGGCCGCGCCGGCGGAGGCCGCCGGCGCGATGTCCGAGCCGCCGCCCAGGGCGGCCACGGCGCCGCCGGCGGCGGCCGCGCCGAGCGCGAGCCCGGCACCGCCCCAGCCGAGGACGGAACGGCGCGACGGCGCGGTCGCGCCCCCGGTGGATTCCTGGGCGGACTCCTGGGCGGACTCCTGGGCCTCGGACACCTTCGGCTCCTGGGCGTCGGTCATGGTGGGATCTCCCGCTCTGCCTGGCTGTGGACTACTTGGCGACCGCTGCGGCCAGCTTCGAGAGCGGCTCGGCCAGGGCGCTGACGCCGTCCGAGAGCTCCTTGCGCTGGGCCTCGCCGACCTTGTCGTACGAGGTGAACTCGTAGGTGTTCTTGTCGGCCCGGTACTTGTCCAGGAGGGTGTTCAGCGCGGCGAACTGGGTGTCCAGCTGCTTGGCGAGCTCGGGGTCGTTCTTCGCGGTGACGGCCTTGAGGAGCTCGTAGGACTTCTCGGCGCCCTCGACGTTGCCCTTGAAGTCGACCAGGTCGGTGTGGCTGTAGCGCTCCTCCTCGCCCGTCACCTTGCCGGTGGCGACCTCGTCGAGGAGCTCCTTGGCACCGTTGGCCATGGAGGTCGGGGTGATCTCCGCCTCGCCGACCTTCTTCTGCCAGGCGGTGAGGTCGGTGATCAGGGTGTCGGCGAGCTTCTTGTCGTTGTCGTCGATCTTGTTGTCCTGGAAGAGGGACTTCTCCAGGCGGTGCCAGCCGGTCCAGTCCTTCGCCGGGTCCTGGCCGGCCTCCAGGCCGTCCTCGCGGACGTCGACCTTCGGGTCGATGTCGCCGAAGGACTCGGCGACCGGCTCGGTGCGCTCCCAGCCCAGGCGGGAGGGGGCGTAGGCCTTCTTCGCGGCCTCCAGGTCGCCGGCCTTGACGGCGTCGGCGAAGGCCTGCGCCTTCGGCAGGGTCTCGTCGGCCTGCTCCTGGACGTACTTGCGGTACGCGGCCACGGCGGCGTCCAGCTCGGGGCTGCGCTTCTCGGCGCCGCCCTTGCCGGTGGCCTTGACCTTGGTGCGGATGCCGTCGCCCTTCATGCCGGGCTTGCAGGTGAAGAGGTAGTCGCCCGCCTTGATCTCGGCGGTGATGGTGGCCTTGGTGCCGGGGCCGATGTTCTCGCGCTCGGCGACGATGCGGTCGTCCGGGAAGAGCACGTACAGCTCGGTGACCTTGGAGCCCTTGTTCTCGACCTCGATGGAGACCTTGCCCGCCGGGAAGTCGGTCTTGGAGACCTCGCACGCGCTGTCGGTCGCGTTCACGTGGATCGCGTCCGAGCCGCCCTTGTCGCTCTTCTCAGCGCAGCCGGTGACGGCGGTGAGCGCGGCGACGGCTGCGGCCGCGGTGAGGACGGTGAGGCGGGCGGGGCGCATAGGGGCTCCTGGCGAGGGTGGAGGCGTGGGGCGGCCTTGGTGAGGCGGACCTAACTTAACCGAGGCTTACCTGACCGATACCCACTCGTCCAGTGATTCAGCTCTCACCTTCCGGCCCCGGACACGGGGCCGTCACGGCCGCTCCATGACCGGCTCAAGCGAAAGTCAAGCGCGGGTCAAGTCCCCGTCCGCATTCCGTGCGGGACCGGGGTCACCGTCCGGTTTCGCCCGGTCTCGCCCGCGCCGGGGAGCACCGGGGGGCGCACCGGTGCGCGGGGCGCGGGAGCACCTCCACCGGCCGCCGCGCGAGGCCCTTGACCCCGGTGGCGGCCATGGCCGCGGCCATGGCTGCGACCCCGCCGCGCGGAACCGGGGTCCGGCCGGCCCGTGCTTGAATGCCGCTGTGAACGATCTCGACGTGATCAAGGTGTTCTGCGCGGCTGACGGCCGCCACGGCAACCTGCTCGGCGTCGTCCGCGACGGCCGCACCGTCCCGGACGACGCGGCCCGGCAGGCCCTCGCCGCCGAACTCGGCTACAGCGAGACGGTGTTCGTCGACGACCCCGAGCGCGGCGTCGTCGACATCCGCACCCCCGGCACGCGCATGTCCTTCGCCGGGCACCCGCTGGTCGGACTCGCCTGGCTGCTCGACATCGAGGAGCTCCAGCCGGCCGCCGGATCCGTATGGGCCCGCCACGACGGCGAGTTCACCTGGATCACGGCCCGCCCCGAGTGGGTCACCGCCAAGCGCACGCGGCAGTACGCCAGCGCCGCCGAGGTCGACGCGCTGCCCACCCCGCCGCCCGGCGAGGGCTGGCTCTACGCCTGGGCCTGGGAGGACGAGCCCGCCGGGCGGATCCGCGCCCGGGGCTTCCCGCGCCGCCCCGACGGGGCCATCGCGGAGGACGAGGCCACCGGCTCGGCGGCGATCCTCCTCACCGCCGAGCTGAACCGCGCCCTGAACATCACCCAGGGCGCCGGCTCCCAGCTCCTGACGGCCCCGGCCCCGGACGGCACGGTGGAACTGGGCGGCCGGGTCCGCTTCGCGTCGTAGCCCCTACGCGCCCTACGCGCTGATCCGGAACTCCTCGCCCAGCTCCCGGAACACGGCCCCGTTGAAGTCGAAGGCCCGCTTGCACTCGTCGACGATCCGCCGCTTCTCCAGATCGTCGGCGGCGATCGCGTCGAGCAGCTCCCGGTACTCCCGCTTGAACGCCGCCGGATTGGCGATGTCCGCGAAGACGTAGAACCGCACCCCGTCGCCCTTGCGCGCGAAACCCCAGGTCCGCTCCGCCTTGTCCCGGATGATCTGCCCGCCGGAGAGGTCGCCCAGGTAGCGGGTGTAGTGGTGGGCGACGTACCCGCCCGGCCAGCTCCGCGCGCAGTGCGCCACGCGGGCCGCGTACGCCTCCGTCGCGGGCAGCGCCGTCGCCGCCTCCCGCCAGCCGGGCCCGGCCAGGTGCGCCAGGTCCCGCTCGATCTCGGCGACGCGCATCAGCTCCGGCCGTATGAACGGGCCCGCCACCGGGTCCGCGCGCAGCGCGTCGGCCGCGTCCTCCAGCGCCCGGTACACGAACCACAGCTGCTCGGTGTAGCGGGTGTAGGCGTCCACCCCGAGCCGCCCGCCGAGCAGGTCGCTCATGAACGTGGAGGTCTCGGCTTCGGTGTGCTGCTCGTGCGAGGCGACGCGGATGACCGTGGAGAAGGCGTCCACAACGGACCTCCGGGGAGAGGAATCGGGCGCGGCGACACCGCCGCCACGCCCGATCTTCCTGCTTAGGCATACCTAAGTCAATGTGTTCCCGACGCGTTGTCGGTAAAAAATCCCCTACGGCGCGTGCCGCTACGGCAGGGTGAGGATCTCCGCCCCCGTCTCCGTGACCACCAGCGTGTGCTCGAACTGCGCCGTCCGCTTGCGGTCCTTGGTCACGACCGTCCAGCCGTCGTCCCACATGTCGTACTCGTGCGTGCCCAGGGTCAGCATCGGCTCGATCGTGAACGTCATGCCCGGCTCCATGACCGTCGTCGCGTGCGGGCTGTCGTAGTGCGGGATGATCAGGCCGGAGTGGAAGGACGAGTTGATGCCGTGCCCGGTGAAGTCCCGGACCACGCCGTAGCCGAACCGCTTCGCGTACGACTCGATGACCCGGCCGATGACGTTGATCTGACGGCCGGGCTTGACCGCCTTGATGGCCCGGTTCAGCGACTCCCGGGTCCGCTCCACCAGCAGCCGCGACTCCTCGTCCACCTCGCCGCACAGGTAGGTGGCGTTGTTGTCGCCGTGCACGCCCCCGATGTACGCCGTCACGTCGAGGTTGACGATGTCGCCGTCGCGCAGCACCGTCGAGTCGGGGATGCCGTGGCAGATGACCTCGTTGAGCGAGGAGCACAGCGACTTGGGGAAGCCCCGGTAGCCGAGCGTCGACGGGTACGCGCCGTGGTCGCACATGTACTCGTGCGCGACCCGGTCCAGCTCGTCCGTGGTCACCCCCGGCGCGATGTGCTTGGCGGCCTCCTCCATCGCCTGCGCGGCGATGCGGCCGGCGACGCGCATGGCCTCGATGGTCTCGGCGGACTGCACCTCGGGGCCGGTGTACGGCTTGGGGCCGGGCTTGCCCACGTACTCGGGCCGGCGGATGTTTCCGGGAACGGAACGGGCGGGAGAGAGCTCGCCTGGTACGAGCAGCGACTGGCCAGACATGCAAGCGAGTGTATCCAGCGGGCATGGGGCAGCATGGCGCTGGAGAAACGAGGACCGAGAGGAGCCGGGAGACGATGGCCCTGTTCAAGAAGCGCCAGGTGGGCAAACCGGGCGAGTGGTACTACTGCCTGGTCCACCACAAGGTCGAGGAGGGCCCCGAGTGCCCCGCCAAGGACCGCTTCGGCCCGTACGCGACCCCCGAGGAGGCCGCGCACGCCATGGAGACGGCCCAGGAGCGCAACCTCGAATGGCAGAACGATCCCAACTGGAACGACAAGACCCGCGAGGGTCAGGGGGAGGAGGGGGACGGCACGGGCACCGCGACGCCCTGACGCCTCCCCCCTACCAGCGGCTGGGCGGCGGCGCGGCCAGTTGATCGGCCAGCCGCGCCAGCCGGTCGCGCAGCCGGCGCCGGCCCGTGCCCCCGCCCCGCCGCACCGGGAGCCCGTTCTCCCCGGCGGCGGCCCCGACGAGGTGCTGCACGGTGTCCAGGTCCAGGGCGCCGTTCTCGGCCGGCACCGACAGCGCGTCGTGCGCGAGGGCCCCCAGGTCCGCGTCCCCGCCGTCCAGGGACAGTACGGTCGCCCCCGCGCGCCGGGCGTCGTGCACCCGCTCCAGCAGCCCCTCGCCCGGCGGCCCCGGGGCCACCACCAGCAGGGTGTGCCCGCGCCGGGCCGCCTCCAGCCTGCTCAGCCCGACCGACAGGTGCGGCGGCGCGTCCGGCAGCACGCGGTGCCGCACGAGCGTCGGCGCCAGCTCCGCCCGGCCGGACCAGGCGGCCTCGTCCACCAGGTGCGCCGCCAGGTGCCAGGGCTCGTACCGCTCCGTCCCCACCAGCAGCAGGCCCCCGCCGGCCGGCAGCACCGCCCGCCGCAGCGACCCGGCGAACCTCCGCGCCTCACCCGGCCACGGCGTCCCCGCCAGCACCTCGCGCAACAGAGCCACCCTCACGGCATCCATGGCCCGCATCCTGCCGCACCCGACGCGCCGCGGAAGGCGCTTCCCCACCGCGCCACCCCTTCGGCCCCCGCCTACCCGGCAGTACGCTCGCCCCCATGACTTCCTCGACTTCCCCGACCTCCTCAGACAGCACGCAGAAGCCGCCGGCCAAGGACCCCTGGGACCTCCCCGACGTCTCCGGCCTGGTCGTCGGCGTCCTCGGCGGCACCGGCGACCAGGGCCGCGGCCTCGCCTACCGGCTCGCCCTGGCCGGCCAGAAGGTGATCATCGGCTCCCGCGCCGCCGACCGTGCCGAGACCGCTGCCCGCGAGCTGGGCCTCGGCGTCGAGGGCGCGGACAACGCCACCTGCGCCCGCCGCAGCGACATCGTGATCATCGCCGTGCCCTGGGAGGGCCACGCCAAGACCCTGGAGGCCCTGCGCGAGGACCTCGCGGGCAAGCTCGTCGTGGACTGCGTCAACCCGCTGGGCTTCGACAAGCAGGGCGCCTACGCCCTCAAGGTCGAGGAGGGCAGCGCCGCCCAGCAGGCCGCCGCCCTGCTCCCGGACTCCCGCGTCACCGCCGCCTTCCACCACCTCTCGGCGGTCCTCCTCCAGGACACCTCGGTCGAGGAGATCGACACCGACGTCATGGTCCTCGGCGAGTCCCGCGCCGACACCGACCTGGTCCAGGCCCTCGCGGGCCGCATCCCCGGCATGCGCGGCGTCTTCGCGGGCCGTCTGCGGGGCGCTCACCAGGTGGAGGCGATGGTCGCCAACCTCATCTCGGTGAACCGCCGCTACAAGGCCCACGCGGGCCTGCGCCTCACCGACGTCTGAGCCCCACCGCACCCGGGCCCCGTACCGGGCCCGGGGCGCGGGGTTCAGCCCTTGCGAGCGGTGCGCGGCTCCAGGCCGCCCAGGTGCGCCAGCACACCGTGGTGGAACCGCTCCACGGCCTCGTCCACGCTGCGGATGAACCCGGACTCCGCGTTGCCCCGGGTCGTGCCCGTCCCCTTGACGAGGGACAAGCGGAACCCGGTGAGCTGAGCACCGCCCTTGGGCAGCAGGTCCGCCGGCTCCGGCCGCAGCCGCTCCAGAGTGCCGCGCGGCCCGCCGCCCCCTTCCACCAGACTCTCCACGTGCAGGTCGGCCGGGGCCTCGGCCAGCATCCGCAGCAGCCGCTTCGCCGTGGTCAGCGGGTAGGAGCCGGCCGGCGCCGGGACGTCCACGGAGGTGCGGACCTTCGCCGTCCGCAGGTCCGCCGTGACCGCGATGACCCGGTCCGTCCCCTCTATGCGCAGTTCCGCCGCCAGTCGGCCCTCCCGGCACAGCCGCTCCGCCGCGGCCACCCGCCGCGCCTGCGGGTCACTGCCGCGCCGTGCCCGCTGCACCGGCAGCGCCTTCTGCCCCAGCTCCCCGCCGAGGCGCAGGCAGACCTGCCGGATCAGCCGCTCCCAGCTCTCCACCACCTCCACCGCACGCGGATCCCCGACGCTGAGCGTCTCGTCGTCGATCCCCTTGCGCACGGGAACCCAGGCGGGCCCCATGTTCTGGAACCCGTGGCAGCCGGAGTTCTCGTGCTGGAGGTACTCCAGCAGCTCCTGGAGCAGCCAGGCGTGCGCGGCGTTGGCCACGCCCTCGTGCCGGATCAGCAGCTGCGTCTGGTGCGCCACCTCCGCCCACGACAGGTGCCACAGGCTGACCTTGTGCTTGCGCCGGCCGTCGGTCCTGACGTCCACCACGGGGGACCCGTCGAGCGCCACGTCGTTGGAGAGCGTGATCACGGCCTCGTAGGCCCGGCGCGCGGCGATGTCCATGTACTCCTGGACCTGCTCGGCCCGCAGCGGGTTCCCGTTGGTCTTGGTCTCGACGAGTGCCGTCCACAGCTTGCCCGCCCGCTCGACCCGGATCACCCCGTCCGGGCGCCGGGGCGTGTCGCCGTGGGGCAGGGACACCTCGGTGAAGGTCTGCATCCGCCCGGCGGGCGCACCGAACCCGGCGGTCAGTCGGCGCCCCAGCTCGGGGACCTGCGCCATGACGGCGAGCAGCACGGAGGTGGCGCGCACCTCGCGTTCCCGGTCGCTCTTGAGGGTGGGGACGGGGAAGAGGCGCGCGGGCCGCCAGGAGTCGTTCTCGGCGAGGGACTTGCCGGAGACCTTGGGCAGCGTGATCTTCTTCCGGGCCGTCCGCGGGCTCCTGCCACGCGTCTGCGCCGGAACGGGCGCGGCGGGGACGTCCCCGGCCCCGTCGGCGGAGTCCGGGGCCGTGTCGGCCCCAGCGGCCGGGTCGGCCCCCTTCGCGGGGTCGGCCGGGCCCGCCGCGCGGTCCGCGGAGCCGTCGCCCTCGCCCGTCACGTCGGCCTCGGGGGCCCCATCCGCCCCGTCGGCTTCCTCCGACTCGTCGACCACGACGCCGAAGTCCGTGGCGAGTCCGGCCAGCCCGGTCTCGTACCCCTGGCCCACGGCGCGGAACTTCCACTCCTCGCCCCGCCGGTACAGCTCCCCGAAGATGAAGGCCGTCTCCACGCCCGCGTCGTCGATGGAGAAGCCCACCAGCGGCTCCCCCGACCGGTCGGCGACCGTCATCCGCAGGTCGTCCAGGTCGCCGAAGCGGGCCCCGCCGTACTGGCTGGCCGCCACCACGATCCGTGCCACGTCCGCCGGCACCGCCGTCAGGTCGACGCTGATGCGGTCCTCGTCGCCGCTGTCGGTGGCCGTCTTGCCCAGGAGCTGCACGCTCCCGTCCGGGGCGGCCGGGTTGTTGTAGAAGTAGAAGTCGTTCTCGCTGCGGATCTTGCCGTTCTCGTCGACCAGCAGCACGGAGACGTCCGCGTCCCCCGCACCCGACGCGCTGGTCCAGCCCAGGCTCAACACGACCGCGCCGACGTCCTCGCTCAAGGCGTTCAGGCTGACGTTCGCACCCTTGCGGATCTCCTGCATCGCACTCCCCCCACCTGCCCGGAGGCGCCGTCACGTGGCCGGCGGGCCGGGCTGTCGCTCCGGTGACGCGCGATCGGATCCGCGCGTCCGGCGAACCGTAACCGGGAGCAGTGCGGAAGATCAGGCAAAGCGGGAAATGAGCCCCTGCGGGGACGCGGGGCGGATGGGGGACACTGGAGGGGCTCTACCCCGTTCCGTGTCGCCGAGGAGCTGTTCCGCATGCCCCGCCTTGCCGTGTTCGCCGTTGTCGTCTGCGTCCTCGCCGTGGCCGCCGCCGTGGTCGCCTTCGTGGAGGGCAGCTTCCTCGGGATCGTGTGGGTGCTGCTGGCCGGTGTGACGTCCAACATGGCCTGGTTCTACGTGCGCAAGGCCAAGGCCGAGAAGCGGCGCACGGCCTAAGCCTTCGGTCAGTCGGTCGGGACGGCGCAGAAGCCGTCCTGGTCGGTCCAGAAGCGGTACAGGTCGCGGCCGCAGTACGTCTCCAGGTCCGAGACCCCGAGCGCGCGCAGGACGGCCCGCACCGCGTCGAAGAAGACCGCGTTGACCTCCGGGATCCACAGCAGCGCGAACACCCCGATCAGCGCGAACGGCGCCAGCGGCGCGAGTTCGCGGCGGGCGCGGTGGGACAGCCAGGGCTCGATGACCCCGTAGCCGTCCAGGCCCGGGACCGGCAGGAAGTTCAGGATCGCCGCCGAGACCTGGAGCAGCGCGAGGAACGCCAGCGCGAAGCGGAACGCAGGCGGCACCCCGTCGAGGGCGTCCAGCCAGAACGGCGCGGTGCAGACCGCGGCGAAGACCACGTTCGTCAGCGGCCCCGCCGCCGAGACCAGGCTGTGCCGCCAGCGGCCCCGGATCCGGTCCCGCTCGATGTACACGGCCCCGCCGGGCAGGCCCAGCCCGCCCATGATCACGAAGATCACCGGCAGCACGATGCTCAGCAGCGCGTGCGTGTACTTCAGCGGGTTCAGGGTGAGGTAGCCCTTCGCGCCGACGGTGATGTCACCGCCGTGCAGGGCGGTACGGGCGTGCGCGTACTCGTGCAGGCACAGCGACACCACCCACGCCGAGGTGACGAAAAGGAACACGGCCAGCCCCGGGCTCGACGCGTACCCCGTCCACACCGCCCAGCCGGTGACCGCCATGACGGCGACGATGCCGAGGAAAACGGAACTGATGCGCCGCTCGCCGCGGCTGCCCTGGTGAACCATGCCGCGAAACCTATCCCGGCCTCGCGGCCCGTGGCGCCCCGGGGCCCGGGGACAATGGGCCGGTGCGTTACGCGATTCTCGGCACCGCCCAGGCCATCCGCGACGACGGGACCCCCGTCGCCGTCGGCGGAGCGCGCCTGCGGGCGCTCCTGACCGCCCTCGCGCTGCGGCCGGGCCGGACCGTGTCCGCCGGGCTGCTGGTCGCCGAGGTGTGGGACGCCGACCCGCCGGGCGACGCCGTCGCCGCGCTCCAGGCGCTGGTGGCCCGGCTGCGGCGGGCCCTGGGGCACGCGGCCGTGCGGTCCGCCGAGGGTGGCTACCTGCTGGAGGCGCGCCGGGAGGACGTCGACCTCTACCGCTTCGAAGGGCTCGTGCGCTCCGCAGCGGCCGACCCGGACCCCGCCCGGGCGGCGGCCCTGTACGACGAGGCGCTCGCCCTGTGGCGGGGGCCCGCGCTGGCCTCCCTCCCCGACCCGGCGGCCGAGTCCGCCCGCTGGGAAGCCGTACGGATGGACGCGCGGCGGGGCCGGCTGGGCGCGGCGCTGGCGCTGGGCGAGGCGGAACAGGCCCTGCCGGAGCTCACCGAACTGTGCGCCCGGCACCCCCTGGACGAGTCCCTGCAGAGCCTGCGCATCCGGGCCCTGAGCGCCGCGGGCCGTCCCGCGGAGGCCCTGGCCGCCTACGAGACCGTCCGGCGCGAGCTCGGCGCCCGCCTGGGCACCGACCCGGGCCCGTCCCTGCGCGCCCTCCACACGGAACTCCTCACGGGCACCACCCCGCCGGCCCCCACCATCCCCGGCGCGTCCCCGCACTCCGGCGCCCCGGCCCGGCCGACCGCCCCGCACCCGGGCCCGTCCGGCCACCCCGCCGCCCCCGGCTCCGCCGCCGGGAACCTGCGGGCGCGGCTGACCACCTTCGTCGGGCGGGAGGAGGACATCCGGGTCATCCGGGACGACCTCTCCCGGGCCCGGCTCGTCACGCTGCTCGGGCCCGGCGGGGCCGGGAAGACGCGGCTGTCGCAGGAGGCCGCCGAGGCGCACGCCGCCGGGGACTGGCCCGACGGGGTGTGGCTCGTCGAGCTGGCGCCCGTGGACGACCCCGAGGACGTCGCCGAGGCCGCCCTCGCCGCCCTCGGCGCCCGCGAGACCAAGCTGCGCGGCGCCGCCGCCGAGGAACTGCGCGCCCTCACCGACCGCGCCGGCGACCGGCCCCTCGACCGCCTCGCCGAGCACTGCTCCCGCCGCCGGCTCCTGCTGCTCCTGGACAACTGCGAGCACGTGATCGGCGCCGCCGCCGAACTCGCCGAGCGGATCCTCACGGACTGCCCCAGCGTGCGGATCCTCGCCACCAGCCGGGAACCCCTCGCCGTGCCCGGAGAGCAGCTGCGGCCCGTCGAACCGCTCCCCGACCCCGTCGCACTGCGCCTCCTCGGCGACCGGGGGGCCGCCGCGCGGCCCGGGTTCCGGATCGCCGACGACCCGGAGGCGGCCGCCGAGATCTGCCGCCGCCTGGACGGGCTGCCGCTCGCCATCGAACTGGCCGCCGCCCGGCTGCGGCTCCTGACCCCCCGCCAGATCGCCGACCGGCTCGACGACCGCTTCCGGCTGCTCACCGGCGGCGCCCGCACCGTACTGCCCCGCCAGCAGACCCTGCGCGCCGTCGTCGACTGGTCCTGGGACCTCCTCGACGAGCCCGAACGGGCCGTCCTGCGCCGGCTGTCCGTCTTCGCCGGCGGCTGCGACCTGGAGGCCGCCGAGGCCGTCTGCGGTGACGGCGGCGGGCTCGACGTCGCCGACGTCATGGCGGCCCTCGTCGACAAGTCGCTCGTCGTCGCCGCCCCGGGCCCGGCCGGCGACATGCGCTACCGGCTCCTGGAGACCGTCGGCGAGTACGCCGCCGAGCGACTGGGCGAGGCCGACCGCGAGGAGACCGGGCAGCGCCACCTCGTCCACTACCGCGAACTCGCCCGCACCACCGAGCCCCTGCTGCGCGGCCACGGCCAGCGCGCCGCCGCCGACCGCCTGGCCACCGAGTACGAGAACCTCCGCACCGCCCTGCGCCGCGCCCTCGCCGTCCGGGACGCCGGCGAGGTGCTGTGCCTCGTCCACGCCCTGAGCTGGTACTGGCACATGCAGGACCTGCGCGCCGAGATCCGGCACTGGACCGAAGCCGCCGCCGCACTCGGCCCCGACCCCTTCGCCCCGCCCCACATCCCGGCCGGGCCCGTCCACGAGCGGCTCCTCGACTCGCCCCCGCCCTACTCCGGCGAGGTCCTCGCCGAGGCCTGGCGCGCCCTGCACCTGGTGCGCCTGTCCTCCCGCGACCACACGTCCAGCACCTGGGACAGCCCGGAGGTCCGCGCCGAGGTGGAGGGCGTCCTCGCCACCTACCGGCCCGGCCTCCCGCAGACCTGCCGGACCCCGGGCTCCCTGTGGATCTACGCCGTCATGATCGCCGGAGAGGCCGGGCTGCTGAAGCGGGTCGTCGACGAGACCGTCGCCGCGTCCCGCGAGCTCGGCTACACCTGGGAGCTCGCCTCCGCCCTCCAGCTGCGGGCCAACGTCCTGGCCAACCGGGCCGACTGGGCCGGTGACGCCGCCCGCGACGCCGACGAGAGCCTCGCCCTCTTCCGTGAGCTCGGCGACGACTGGGGCTGTGCCGAGGCGCTGTCCGCGCGCGCCGAGTCCCGGGAGAAGAGCGGCGCCTACGACCTCGCCGGCCAGGACTACCTCGAAGCCATCGAGTACGCCGAACGGCTCGGCGCCCGCGCGCAGGTGACGGTGCTGCGCGTACGGATGGCCGGCTCGTTCATCGAGAGCGGCCGGCTGGAGGAGGCCGAGGAGATCCTCGCCGGGATCACCGCCACCGAGCAGCGGTTCGGCAACGAGGCCATGCCCGCCGCCCGCATGTTCTACGCCGGACTCCTCGGCCGCACCGGCCGGATCCCCGAGGCCCGCGCTCAGATCGAGATCCTGCGCGAGGAGTTCGCCCTCGGCGCGTTCGCCGTCTTCGACGTGTTCCTGTACGCCACGACCGCCTGGCTGGACAACCGTGAGGGCAAGTACGAGGACGCCCTGACCCGGATCCACGACGCCCGCAAGGCCATGCGCCACCCGCTGGCGACCATGGTCGCCCCACAGCTGCCCGCGGTGTTCCTGGTGACGGCCGCCGTCTCCCTCGCCTCCCTCGGCGGCCGGGAGCGGGCGTACGACGCGGCGCGTCTCGTCGGCGCGTACCGGGCGCACCTGCCGCCCCGGCACGTCCCGGTCGCCGTGGAACGCGAGGACGCCGCCCGCGCCGAGGAACTGGCACGGGCGGCGCTCGGGGACGCGGCGTACGAGTCCGCGCGCGCCGAAGGCGGCGGCCTCACCATGGAGGAGGCCGCCGCCCTCTACTGACCCGCCCCCCGCGCGGGGCCCGGTCCGGGACGCGATCCGGAACGGACCGTCCGGCCGGATCAGGTCTTCTGGCGGAACTTGCGCACCGCGATCGGCATGGTGACGGCGGTGATGCCCACCGACCACGCCAGCGTGATCCACACGGAGCTGCCCAGCGGGGTGCCGTTGATCAGCCCCCGGGCCGCGTCGGCCAGGTTGGACAGCGGGTTGACGTCGGTGAAGCTCTGCAGCCAGCCGGGCATGGTCGTCGGCGGGGCGAAGATCGAGCTGCCGAACTGCAGCGGCATCAGCACCAGCATCGCCATGCCCTGGACGGCCTGCGCCGTCTTCATGGTCAGACCCAGCAGGATGAAGATCCACATCAGGGAGGCGCCGAAGACGGCCGACAGCCCGATGGCCAGGAACAGGTCCAGCACCGAGGTCTTGATGGACAGGCCCAGGATGAAGCCCACGGTGAGCAGGATCGCGATGGCGACCATCATCCGGCCGAGCTCCACCACGATCTTCGCGATGAGGACCGAGGACCGGGCGATCGGCATGGACCGGAAGCGGTCCATCACGCCCTTCTTGAAGTCGTCGTTGACGCCGGTGCCGACACCCATGGCGATGTTCATGCCCATCATCGCCATCAGGCCCGGGACGACGTAGTTGACGTACTCGCCCTGGTTGCCCTTGCCGGAGATCGCGCCGCCGAAGACGAACACGAACAGCAGCGTGAAGATGATCGGCATGAACAGGACGTCGAACATCGACTCCGGGTCCTGCTTGATCTGGAGGGCGTTGCGGCGCACCAGGGCGCCGATGTGCCGCAGGTTGCCCCGCAGGCCGATCCGGCCGTCCTCGGACGGGGCCGCCGAGGCCGTCCGGGGGGCCGCGGGCTTGGTGGTGGTGACGGTGCTCATACCGCGACCTCCTCGGTCTTCTCGGTGGGAACGGAGTCCTCGGACGGGGCGGGCCGCTGTCCGGTGATGGACAGGAACACCTCGTCGAGGCTGGGCAGGTAGGTGCCGAGGTCGGCGATCGCGTACCCGCGGCCGGCCAGCAGGCCCACGACGGCGGTCAGTTGCTCGTCGCTGAGGATCGGGACCAGCAGCACGCCCTCGTCGGGCACGGCCTGGGCGCCGGCCACCCCGTCCAGACCGGCCTCGGACAGGGCGCGGGCCATGTCCGGCAGGTCGGCGGAGGCCACCGGGCGGATCCGCAGGGTGCGGCCGCCGACGCGCGCCTTCAGCTCGTCGACCTTGCCGTTGGCGATGACCTTGCCGCGGTCGATGACCGTCAGCTCGCTCGCGAGCTGCTCGGCCTCCTCCATGTACTGGGTGGTGAGCAGGACGGTGGCCCCCTCGGCGACCATCCGCTGCACCTCGTCCCACACCTCGTTGCGGGTGCGGGGGTCCAGACCGGTGGTCGGCTCGTCCAGGTAGAGGACGGCGGGGCGGCCGATCATCGAGGCGGCCAGGTCGAGCCGGCGGCGCATACCGCCGGAGTAGTGCATCGCGGCCTTCTTCGCGGCCTCGGTCAGCGAGAACCGCTCCAGCAGCTCGTCGGCCCGGGACCGGGCCTCCTTGCGGGACAGGTCCAGCAGCCGGCCGATCATGTAGAGGTTCTCCCAGCCGGAGAGCTTCTCGTCGACCGAGGCGTACTGGCCGGTCAGGCCTATGGTGCGGCGCAGCTGCCGCGGCTGGCGGACCACGTCGTAGCCCGCGACCGTCGCCGTGCCCGCGTCGGGCACGATCAGGGTGGACAGGCAGCGCACCAGGGTGGTCTTGCCGGCGCCGTTCGGACCGAGGACACCGAGCACGGTGCCCTCGCGGACGAAGAGGTCGACCCCGTCCAGGGCCTTCGTCTCGCCGTAGTGCTTCACCAGCCCCCGCACTTCGACGGCGTGGGAGTTCTTGTCGTTTCGCGTCATGTCCACCATGGGACCAGCCGTCACTGACAAAGCCCCGACAGCCGGCCGACAGCGGACCGACGGCCCGCCGGCATCCCGGAGGGGGATGCCGGCGGGCCGTCGGAGGGTGCTCAGTGGAAGGCGTGCTCCGGCTGCGGGAACGTTCCGCCGACCACGTCCTCGGCGAAGGCCTTCGCCGCGTCACCCATGGTCGCGCGCAGGTTCGCGTACTGCTTCACGAACCGGGGCATCTTCCCGCCGGTCAGGCCCATCATGTCCGTCCACACCAGCACCTGCGCGTCGCACTCCGCGCCCGCGCCGATGCCGACGGTCGGGATGTGCAGGGACCGGGTGACCTCGGCGGCCAGCTCGGCCGGGACCAGCTCCAGCACCACCGCGAAGGCACCCGCGTCCTGCGCGGCCTTCGCGTCGCGCAGCAGCTGGTGCGCGGCCTCGTCGCCCCGGCCCTGCACCCGGTAGCCCATGGCGTTCACGGACTGCGGGGTCAGGCCCAGGTGGGACATGACCGGGATGCCGGACTGCACGATCAGCTCGGTCTGGGCCAGCGAGCGCTCGCCGCCCTCCAGCTTGACCGCCCCGACCCCGGCCTCCTTCACCAGCCGGGTCGCGCTGCGCAGCGCCTGTACGGCGCCTTCCTGGTACGAGCCGAACGGCAGGTCGCCGACGACCAGCGCCCGGCTGGTGCCCCGTACGACGGCCGCCGACAGCAGGGTCATCTCGTCCATCGTCACGGGGACGGTGGTCTCGTAGCCGAGGTGACAGTTGCCCATCGAGTCGCCGACGAGGATGACCGGGATGCCGGCCTCGTCGAAGACGGACGCCGTCATGGCGTCGTAGGCGGTGAGCATGGGCCACTTCTCGCCGCGCTCCTTGGCGAGGGTGAGGTCGCGGACGGTGATCCGCCGGGTGCCCGAGCCTCCGTACAGGGTGGGGGAGGCGGCTTCGCGGGCAGGCGAAACGGCATGCGTCATTGCAACTGCTCCTTGTGTCATCTCGAGGCGCCCTCACGGCGTCCCCGGACTCATCCACCATGGTGGCACCCGTCCGGCCGTGGACGGAAGTGGCGCAGCCGTGGCGCACTGACCGGTCCGTCACACTCCTGGCCCGCCTCCAGGCGCGCCGGAGCCAATGTGCGCGTTTCGTGACAACCGGAACCCTGTCCGCACGGCCGTTCGTCCTCCCGGTTGTACGGCCGCGAGGTCGGCACGGAAGGCTCCGAACATCGCCTAGGGTCAAGGGGCGGGGACGGAGCGCAAGCACGGCAGCGAGGACATGGCATGGCACAGGCGTACGTGACGGAGACGGGGAACGGCGGCTCCGAGCCCGGGCCCTCCGGATCCGGTCCGGGACGCCGATGGGCCGCGCTGCGCCGCAAACTGGAGGAGCTGCGCCGCGATCCGGGCGTCTGGAAGCGGGGCATCGTCACGGCGGCCTTCGCGCTGCTGATCTCCGGGATCATGGTCTTCCACGCCGACCTGCCCAACGACGTCGGCAACCTCGGCAGCCTCACCGAGACCTTCCTGCCCTGGCTCGGCGTGTTCGTGCCGGTCCTGCTGGTCATCGCGGTGGTCCGCAAGTCCGCCACCGCCCTGATCGCGATACTGCTGACGGCCGCGGTCTGGGTGAACCTCTTCGGCGGCCTGGTCACCGACAAGTCGGGCCCCGGCGGCAACCTGGTGGTCGCCACCCACAACGTCGACGCCGACAACCCCGACCCGCGCGGCACGGCCCGCTCGGTCGCCACCTCGGGAGCCGACATCCTGGCCCTCACCGAGCTGAAGGCGAGCGCCGTCCCGGTCTACGAGGAGGCCCTCGGGGGCACGTACAAGTACCACGCGGTCGAGGGCACGGTCGGCGTGTGGAGCAAGTACCCGCTGACCTCCAGCAAGCCCGTGGACATCCGGCTCGGCTGGACCCGGGCCATGCGCACCACCGTCGCCGGCCCCTTCGGCGAGCTCGGCGTCTACATCGCCCACCTGCCCTCGGTGCGCGTCAAGCTCAACGCCGGCTTCACCGCCAACCAGCGCGACAACAGCGCCGACGCGCTGGGCGCGGCCCTCGCCGCCGAACCGCTGAAGAACGTCGTCCTGCTCGGCGACCTCAACGGCACGATGAACGACCGCTCGCTGTCCGAGGTCACCTCGCAGATGCGCTCCACCCAGGGCGCGGCCGGCAACGGCTTCGGCTTCAGCTGGCCCGCCCAGTTCCCGATGGCCCGCATCGACCAGATCATGGTCCGCGGGGTGAAGCCGGAGGCCTCCTGGACCCTGCCGCGCACGGGCAGCGACCACCTCCCGGTCGCGGCGCGGCTCACGGTCCGCAAGTAGCGCCGGACCTACGGAAGGGGCCCCGCCGCAGGGTGCGGCGGGGCCCCTTCCGTCCGTCCTACGGGTGCTCGCGCCAGCCGTTGGTGATCGGCAGCCGGCGGTCCTTCCCGAAGCCCTTCGCGGAGATCTTCGTGCCCGGCGGGTACTGGCGGCGCTTGTACTCGGCGGTGTCGACCATCCGGATGGTCTTCGCCACCACCTCCCGGTCGAAGCCGGCCGCCACGATCGCCTCCAGCCCCTGGTCGCGGTCCACGTACAGCTCCAGGACCGCGTCGAGCACCGGGTAGTCCGGCAGCGAGTCCGTGTCCACCTGCCCGGGGCGCAGCTCGGCGCTCGGCGGCTTCACGATCGAGTTCTCCGGGATCGGCGGGGTCTCGCCCCGTTCGGCGGCGGCCCGGTTGCGGTAGCGGGCGAGCCGGAAGACGTCCGTCTTGTAGACGTCCTTGATCGGCCCGTACGCGCCGACCGAGTCCCCGTAGAGGGTGGAGTAGCCCACGGCCAGCTCCGACTTGTTGCCCGGGGCCAGCACGATGTGCCCCTCCTGGTTGGACAGCGCCATCAGCAGCGTGCCGCGCAGCCGGGACTGGAGGTTCTCCTCGGCCAGACCCGTCAGGCCCAGCGCGCCCATGTAGGCGTCGAACATCGGCTCGATGGAGACGGTCCGGAAGTTCAGCCCGGTCCGCGCGGCCAGGTCGGCGGCGTCGCCCCTGGAGTGCTCCGAGGAGTACTTCGAGGGCATCGAGACGCCGTAGACGTTCTGCGCGCCGATGGCGTCGCAGGCGAGGGCGGCGACGAGCGCGGAGTCGATGCCGCCGGAGAGCCCGATCAGGACGGAGCGGAACCCGTTCTTCCGCACGTACGCGCGCAGGCCCACGACCAGCGCGTCGTAGACCTCCTCGTCGTCGTCGAGGCGCTCGGCGTAGCCGCCGGTCACGACGGGCTCGTACGGTTCCACCGGCTCCTCGGAGAGGACGACGCGGTCGATGCGCAGGCCGTCCTCCACGACGCCCTCGGGGGCGTCGGGCCGCGCGGCGGGCAGCTCCAGGTCCACCAGGACGCAGCCCTCGGAGAACTGCGGGGCCCGGACGATCACCTCCCCGGCGGCGTCCACGACGATGGAGTCCCCGTCGAAGACCAGGTCGTCCTGGCCGCCGATCATCGCCAGGTAGGCGAGGGTGCAGCCGGCCTCCTGCGCGCGCTTGCGCACCAGTTCCAGCCGGACGTCGTCCTTGTTGCGCTCGTACGGGGAGGCGTTGACGGAGATCAGCAGCCCGGCCCCGGCGGCGCGGGTGGCCGGGACGCGGCCGCCCTCCTGCCAGAGGTCCTCGCAGATCGCCAGTGCCACGTCGACGCCGCGCACCCGGATCACCGGCTGGGTGCCGCCCGGCACGAAGTAGCGGAACTCGTCGAAGACCCCGTAGTTGGGGAGGTGGTGCTTGGCGAAGCGCAGGACCACCTCGCCGCCGTACAGCACGGCGGCCGCGTTCTCCGGGGAGCCGGCCGGGCGGCCGAGCCGCTCGGTGGCCCGCGCGGTGCGGTCGAGGTAGCCGACGACGACGGGCAGCTCGCCGAAGCCCTCGTCGGCCAGTCGCCGGGCGAGGTCGGTGAGCGCGCTCCGGGAGGCGTCGACGAAGGACCCGCGCAGGGCGAGGTCCTCGACGGGGTACCCGGTCAGCGCCATCTCGGGGAACGCCACGAGGTGGGCGCCCTGCTCGGCGGAGTGCCGGGTCCAGTGCAGGATCGAGTCGGCGTTGGCGGCGATGTCGCCGACGTGCGAGTCGATCTGATTCAGCGCGAGGCGAAGTTGAGGCACGGACCCAGTGTAATCGTCTTTCTGACGCGATGTCCTGGGTCCGTGCCGTTTCGCTGGGGCGTTCCGCCGTGACGGGCGCCCTATTCGACGGGGCCGGTGAACTTCGCCGAGTCCATCAGGATGCCGGGGGAGAGCTCGGCGCTGATGCTCTTCGTCCCCTCCGGGACCTCGAACGCGGCGACGCCGGTCGCGGACTGGCCGGGCTGGATCACGCCCTCGATCCGCTTCGGGGTGACGCCGTCGAAGACGAGCTTGCCGGCGCCGCCCTTGTCGTCCTTCACCGTCGGCATGGCGTAGATGACCTTGTGGGGCTTGCCGGAGTCGTTGGTGATGGTGAACGACACCTCCACCGCGTTGCCCACGTCCGTCCAGTCGGCCTTGCTGACGTACTTGCGCGGCGGCGCCAGGGTCACCTTGATGCCGTCGGGGTACGACACCGTCCGGCCGAAGGGGACGGGCGTGCCGATGCCGGGCCCCTGGGGCGTCTTGGGCGCCTTGGGCGGGAGGGAGAAGCGCGGGACGGAGGGGACGGGGGAGGGCTCGTCCTCCCAGTCCTCCGGGTCCTCGCCCCACTCGCGGTCGTTCAGCCGTTCGTGCGCGATGCGCTCGCGGGCCTTGTCGAGGATGGCGGAGGTCAGGAACCAGCCGCCGGCGGAGGCGCCGAGGCCGGCGATGCCGAGGACGACGCCGGCGATGGACATCGCCCGGCGCCCGGCGCCACGGCGGGCGCGGGCCATGGCGCCGATGGAGATCCCGAGCCCGGTGAGGGCCAGGCAGGTGCCGATCCAGAAGAGGAACGGGATGACCCCGAGCAGGACGGAGAGCAGCCCGAGCACGAGCCCGGCGACGGCCAGCCCGTTGGTCCGGGGCGGCGGCGCGGGGTAGTACCCGGGGTATCCCGGGTGACCCGGGTGACCCGGGTACCCGGGCGGCGGGGGCGGACCCCAGGACCCGCCGGGCGGCGCGAACGGGCCGGGGGCGGGGGCGGGGGTGGGTGCGGCGAAGGCCCCGGGGGCGGGCGTCGCCCACGGGTTGAACCCCTCGGCTCCGGGGGCGGGTGCGGGTGCCGGCCCCGCCGGGGCGGGGGTGCCGACGGGCACGGCGGCGGGCACGGGCGGCGCCGCCACCGGCGCGGGCGTGCCGGTGGGCGCGGCGGCGGGCACGGGCGGCGCCGCCACCGGCGCGGGTCCGGCCACAGGAGCGGGGGCCGCCTCCGGGGCGGGCCCGGCCGGAGTGGGCGTGCCGGCTGCCTCCGGGGCGGCCTTCTCGAAGGACGGCGGCGCGGTCTCGGCGGAGGCGCCCTGCGGCTCGGCTTCCGGGGTCTTCTCCAGCGACGTCCGGGCGGCGGCCTCGTCCTGCGGTAGCCGCACGGTCTCGGAGACGTCCGGGGCCGGGGCGTCCGGCTTGTCGAAGGACAGCCGGGCGGTCTCGGCCGCTGGGTCTGCGGCGGGGGCCTCGTCGCGCGGGAGGCGGACGGTCTCGGTGACGTCCGGCGCGGTCTGCGCCTCCGGGCCGGTGGCCGCAGCGGGGCCGCCCGCCGGGGCGGGGGCGGCAGGGAGGCCGTCCGTCGGCGTGGGGTCGGCGGGGCCGTCCGTCGGGGCCGGGGCCGCAGCGGGGGCGGCCGTCGGGGCGGGGGCGGGGGCCTCGGCAGGGGGCTGGGCGGGGTGTGCCGTCGACGGGGCCGCGTCCTCGGGTATCGGCGTGCCCCCGTGGTCGGGTGACGGGCGGTCGGGCGGGGTCGGCGGCGTGCTCATACCTGGCGGCGTCCTCGGAGAGTGCGGCGTACGGAGATGCGGGCAGACTGCCACGCCCGCCCGCCCCCTCCAACCCGATTCGCGCCCCGCCCTCCCCGCCGGGGCGGAAATCATCCGGTCTGTCGGAATCCGTCCGCCCCACGGGGAACGCCGCACGCCGCCGCCTCGTTCTGCCCGGTGAGGGATCCCGCCGGACGGCCCCCGGCGATCCCCGGTAGCGCCCGCCGCCCGCGTGCCGCCGCGTGCCGCCGCGCGTCAACGCCCGATCTGCTGAGGATCATTCACCCCATGGGTACACAAGCCGACCCCGACCCCGCCCGCGCCCAGCGCCCCGGCAGCGGCTCCGTCGCCGGCCTCGTCGGCCTCGGCGCGGCCGCCTACACCGCCTGGGTGCTCGAAGTCGTCCTCTCCACGGGCCTCAACCCCATCGAGACGTACGTCAGCGAGCTCGCCGCCCAGGACCAGCCCCTCGGCGGCCTCTTCCGGGCCACCGACTTCACCGCCGGCCTGCTCGTCTTCCTCGGCGGGCTCCTCGCCCTCCTGCGCCTCGTCCGCCACCTTGAGGCCCGCCTTCCCTGGGCCGTCGCAGGCTGGGCCGGGGTCACCCTCTTCGGCGCGGCCACCGCCGCCGACGCCTGGCTGCCGCTCAGCTGCCGGCCCACCGCCGACCCCGAGTGCGCCGCCCGCGAGACCGCCGGGCTGGTCCCGGCCACCCACCAGGCGCACGCCGTCAGCAGCAGCCTCGCCATGACCGGCGCGCTCGTCGGGATAGTGGCCCTCACCGTCGCGGCCCGCCGCTACCGCCGCCTCGCCCCGCTCGCCCGCTACGGCCCCGCCCTCGTCGCCCTGGAGCTGCTCGCCACCGCCTGGACCCTGACGGCCATCTCCCTGTTCACCGCCGGGCACGGCACCTGGGCCCTGGGCGCCGGACAGCGGCTCCAGGTGCTGCTCGTGGCGCTCTGGCTGGGCCTGCTGGCCCACTCCGTCCACCGGGAGCGCCGCACATGACCCCGCCCTGCCCGCCGTACGCCCCACCCGGCCGCTTCCTCCGGGCCGGCGGCGTACCCCTGCACACCCTCGTGGAGGGCGAGGGCCCTCCCGTCGTGCTGAGCGCCGGCCTCGCGATGGCATGGTTCGACTGGGACGAGGTCGCCGCGCTGCTCGTGGCCGCCGGCCGCACCGTCATCCGCTTCGACCGCCCCGGCCACGGCCTCAGCGCATCGGCCGCCGCCCCGCCGACCGCCACCGGGGAGGCCCACCGGATCGCCGCCCTGCTGGACGCGCTCGGCGTCACCGAGCCCGTCACCGTCGTCGGGCACTCCCTCGCCGGCTTCCACGCCGAGGCCTTCGCCCGCCTCCACCCCGCCCGCACCGCGGCCCTGGTCCTCCTCGACTCCAGCATCGAGGAGACGGCCCCCCGTACGCTCCTGCCCGCCGCGCTGCGCACCGGCGCCGCCCGCGCCCTCGGCCGGGCCCTCACCGCCGCCGGGCTCCCCGCCGCGCTGGGACCGGCCGCCCGGCGGGCCGCCGTACGGGCCTCCCGCGCGGGGGCCGCAGCCGCCGACCCGGCCGCGCCGGACCTCGTACGCCGCTGCTACCGCACCGGACGGGTCTGGCGCGGGATCCTGCTGGAGAACGCCCGCTACCCCGACACCGCCGCCGAGCTCCTCGCCCTGCGGGCCCGCCACCCCCTGCACGCCCCCGCCACCGTCCTCGTCGGGTACGACGGCGGCTGCGGCCGGGCCGCCCTGCGCTGGGCGGCCCGCCAGGCGGCCCTCGCCGACCGGCTCGGGGCCCGCTTCGAGGTGGCCGAGCCGGCGGGGCACCTGGTCATGCTGGACCGCCCGCACCAGGTGGCGCGGGCGGTCCGGTACGCGGCGGCCCCGGTCCCGCCGGGCGGCCGCCGCCTCACTCGCGCGGCGCGGCCCCCCGCTGCCTGAGCATGTCCGCCATCAGCTTCAGCTCCGACTGCTGGGCCTCGACCATGCCCTGCGCCAGCGCCCGCTCCGCCGGGGTCCGGCACTGCGCGGCACACCCCTGGGCCATGGCGACGCCGCCCTTGTGGTGGTCGGTCATCAGCTGGAGGTAGAGCACCTCGGCGTCCCGGCCGCTGCTCGTGCCGAGCCGGTCGAGCTCCTCCTTGGTGGCCATGCCGGGCATCAGCGCGCCCGGCTTCGTGGCGTGCCCCTCGTGCGCCCCGTGCCCCTCGTGCCCCGCCGAGTGGTCCGCCGACCCGGAGGACCCCATGTCCATCCACGACATCGGCGGCTCGTCGGCCACCACCTTCGGCAGCCCCCACAGGTCCAGCCAGCCCAGCAGCATGCCGCGCTGGTTGGCCTGCGTGTTGGCGATGTCGTAGGCGAGGCCGCGGACCGGCTCGTCCTGGGTGCGGTCGCGGACGATGAAGGACATCTCCACCGCCTGCTGGTGGTGCACCGCCATGTCCCGGGCGAAGCCGGCGTCGGGGGAGTACAGCGCCGGGGCCCGCACGGCGGCGGACCCGCCCCCGTCCCCGGAGCCCGAGCCGTCCGCCGTGGCGAAGGTCGCCCCGGCCGCGAACAGCGCGGCCAGCACCACCGCCGTCCCCGCGGCCCAGTACGTACGGTTCGTGCGGCTGCGGGTCACTTCTCGCCCAGCCCGTTGGTGCAGGCCGCGCCCGGTTCGGGGGTCTGCGGGCCCTGCACGTACTTGGTGAAGAACTGCGCCACCCGGGGGTCGTCCGCCTTGTCGACGGTCAGCTGCTTGCCCCAGGCGCTGAGCATGATCGCGCCCGCCTGCTCCTTGTCCGGGCTCATCAGCGTGTAGGGGGTCTTGCCGACCTTCCCGGCGAGCGCGTCGACGTCGGCCTTGGCGGCCTTGTCGTTGTACGTCACCCAGACCGCGCCGTGCTCCAGCGAGTGCACGGCGTTCACCTCGGGGACCGGGTTCTTGTAGACGTCGCCGTTGCAGTTCATCCACCGGGGGTTGTGGTCACCGCCGACGGGCGGGTTCATCTCGTACGTGACCGGGGTCTCGACGTGGTTGCGGCCGAGCTTCTTCACGTCCCAGCTCTGTTCGCCGTTCACCGGCGCCTTGCGGGCCGCGGCGGTGGCCGCCGCGGCGTCCTTGTCCTTCTGCTTCTGCTCCATGATCAGCCACGAGCCGAAACCGATGAGGCCGGCGACGACCGCCGTGGAGACGCTGATCGCGATGATCTTGTTGCGCCGGTCGCGGGCCTTCTCGGCGCGGCGCATCTCGGCTATGCGGTTCTGGCGGGAGTTCTGTTCGGACGTCCTGCTGGCCATGTGCCCTGGTTCCTTCTGCTGAGGGGGGTGTGGGGTGGTGCCGGTGGTGTCGTGTACCGCGCCGGACCCGTCAGGTCCGCAGCACTTGCAGGGCGTGGAGGTCGGGGGCGCGCGCGAGGGTCCCCGGGGGCCGCACCGGGCCCGTGGCCGCCGGGAGGGCGCCGGGCGCGGGCCCCGGACGCGCCGCGGTGACGGCGGGCGGCGGGGCGGGCAGTACGGCCGGGGTCACATGGGAGAGGGGGGAACAGCCCGGCAGCTCGTGCGGGGCCGCACAGGCGGCGTGCGCGCCGTGGGAGCCGTGCGCGGCATACGCCCGAACGGGCCCTTCCGCCGTCCGTGCGGCCGGCGCGTCCGCCCCGCCCCGCGCGCACAGGAACCCCATCCCGGCGGCGACGCCCAGGGCGAGCAGCAGCAGGAGGACACCGCGACGGGCGGGACGTCCGTGACGCCCGCTCCGCGTGTGCTCCCAGCCCCCCATGGGCGCAGATGGTAGTGCTCATGACGGGCCCGAGGTCAGAGCGGGGGTGCCATCGGCCTTGGGGGGTGCGTAATGTGGCGGAAACCACCACTAGGGATACTGGACGGGCCCGGCTGCGCCGCCGGCCCCCCGGGTCGGTGGTGCACAGGTCGTCTGAACTGCGAGGATGAAGGCATGGACAAGCAGCAGGAATTCGTCCTCCGGACGCTCGAGGAGCGCGACATCCGCTTCGTGCGCCTGTGGTTCACCGATGTGCTGGGCTTCCTGAAGTCCGTCGCGGTCGCTCCGGCCGAGCTGGAGCAGGCCTTCGACGAGGGCATCGGCTTCGACGGCTCCGCGATCGAGGGCTTCGCCCGCGTCTACGAGTCCGACATGATCGCCAAGCCGGACCCGGGCACGTTCCAGATACTGCCGTGGCGCGCCGAGGCCCCCGGGACCGCCCGGATGTTCTGCGACATCCTGATGCCGGACGGCTCCCCGTCCTTCGCGGACCCGCGCTACGTCCTCAAGCGCATCCTGGCCAAGACCTCCGACCTGGGCTTCACCTTCTACACCCACCCGGAGATCGAGTTCTTCCTGCTGAAGGACAAGCCGCTGGACGGCACGCGCCCGGTCCCGGCGGACAACTCCGGCTACTTCGACCACACTCCGCAGAACGTGGGCATGGACTTCCGCCGCCAGGCGATCACCATGCTCGAATCCATGGGCATCTCGGTCGAGTTCAGCCACCACGAGGGCGCCCCGGGCCAGCAGGAGATCGACCTCCGCTACGCCGACGCCCTCTCGACGGCCGACAACATCATGACGTTCCGCCTGGTCATGAAGCAGGTGGCGCTCGAACAGGGCGTCCAGGCCACGTTCATGCCGAAGCCCTTCTCCGAGTACCCCGGCTCGGGCATGCACACCCACCTCTCCCTCTTCGAGGGCGACCGCAACGCCTTCTACGAGTCGGGCGCCGAGTACCAGCTCTCGAAGGTCGGCCGCTCCTTCATCGCCGGCCTCCTCAAGCACGCCGCCGAGACCGCCGCGGTGACCAACCAGTGGGTCAACTCGTACAAGCGCATCTGGGGCGGCTCCTCCCGCACCGCCGGCTCCGGCGGCGAGGCCCCCTCGTACATCTGCTGGGGCCACAACAACCGCTCGGCCCTGATCCGGGTCCCGATGTACAAGCCGGGCAAGACCGGTTCCTCCCGGGTCGAGGTCCGCTCGATCGACTCCGGCGCCAACCCCTACCTCACGTACGCCGTCCTCCTGGCGGCGGGCCTCAAGGGCATCGAGGAGGGCTACGAACTCCCGGCGGGCGCCGACGACGACGTCTGGGCCCTCTCCGACGCCGAACGCCGCGCGATGGGCATCGAACCCCTCCCGCAGAACCTCGGCGAGGCCATCTCCCTGATGGAACGCAGCGAACTGGTCGCGGAAACCCTCGGCGAGCACGTCTTCGACTTCTTCCTCCGCAACAAGAAGCAGGAGTGGGAGGAGTACCGCTCGGAGGTCACCGCCTTCGAACTCCGCAAGAACCTCCCGGTCCTGTAACCGCAGGTCAGCGGCAGCACCCCAGCATTACGACCCTCCGGGCCGGCGGCACTCAGCCGCCGGCCCGGAGTCGCTTCACCCCTCCTGGGCCGTCTGTGGGCCGTCGACCGTCGGATCGGCGGCCTTGTAGACGTCGTCCACCGCCCTCAGGGTCCGCTCATGGCTGCTCGGCATCAGGTGCGTGTAGACCCGGAGCGTGAACCCGGGGTCGCCGTGCCCGAGGTAGGTGCTCAGCGCCTTGATGTTCTCCCCAGAGTCCAGCAGCACGGACGCGTAGAAGTGCCGCAGCGCGTGCATCCCGTGCTCGCGCGCGGACTGGTGACGCTCACCCGGCCGCGGCTCCGGAATGATGCCGGCCTGCACGAGGGCGAACTTCCACACGCGGGTGTTGAAGTCGGTGCGCCGCACCGCGCCCCCGCCGGGGAGGGAGAACAGCAGCCGCTTGGTGACGAGCGGCCCGTCCGGCTTCAGCCAGGGCAGCGTCACGTCCACCGGGGGGAACTCCTCGCGATGCTCCCGCAGCACCTGGGCGATGCGGCGAGGGAGCGGCACGTCCCGTTCCTTCTCTCGCTTGGGCGGGCCGAAGACGAGGTGCCCGTTCGCCACCTCCGGGCGGACCGACGCGGAACCGACCGTCGGCAGCTTCTCCAGCTCCAGACCCAGTACTCCGAGCTCTGCGGTTGGCTCTATCAGGATCTCGGGGATTTCCGCGCCGGGCAGCACTGGATGCGGGAGGCGCTGGAGGCCTCGCACATGGCGGGGGACGACGAACTCACCACCTACATCCTCGCGCGCCGAAGCCAGCTCGCCGGGGACATGAACGACCCGATCGAGGCGGTGGACGTAGCCGAGGCGGCGGAGGACCGCGCGGCGCCGAGGAGTCGCCTGGCCGCGGTGGCCGCGACGTATGGGGCGCACGGCCACGCCCTGAGGAACGATCCCTTGTCAGCCCAGCGAGCGTACGAACACGCCCTGGAGCTCCACGCCGGCATGGACCCGGATCCGCGCTCCCCGTGGGGTGTGTGGCTGGACGTGGCGTACATCGACGTTCAGCGGGCGCATAGCCTCGCTGCACTAGGCGACCACCGGGGCGCCGCCGAGGGATTCCGGAACGCCAGCGGACGGCTGCCCGCGGGCTTCCACCGCGACCGCGAAGTGTGCCTGGGGCGGGAGGCCGTTTCCCTGGCGCGGGCGGGGGAGGCCGAGCAGACGGCGGCGGTCGGACTGCAGGCGCTCAGCATCGCGAAGGAGACCGGCTCGGACCGGATCTCGCGGGTCCCTGGCGTGACCGACTTCAAGGACGCCCTGACGGACGCCGTACTGCGCCAGGCCTGACTTGACTCCCTCTGCACTGACCAGGGATCGAAGGAGAAGCCCGATGCCCCGCCCGTACGTCCTGCTGAGCGTGGCCACGTCCGTGGATGGCTACATCTACGACACCAGCACCACGCGGCTCCTGCTGAGTAACAGCGAGGACTTCGACCGTGTGGACCAAGTGCGCGCCGAGTCCGACGCCATCCTGATCGGCGCTGGCACGATGCGTTCCGACAACCCCGGCTGCTGGTGAACAGCGAGGAGCGGCGTGAAGCCCGAGTGGCCGCGGGGAAGCCGGCCTACCCGCTCAAGGTGACCATCTCCGCGAGCGGAGACCTGGACGCCGACCTGAAGTTCTGGCACCACGGCGGGGAGAAGCTCGCCTACACCACGGACGCCGGGGAGGAGAAGCTCCGCGACCGGCTCGCCGGCCTCGCGGACGTGGTCTCCACGGGCTCGACCATCGACTTCGGGGCTCTGCTGGATGACCTCGGCGCCCGCGGCATAGATCGGCTGATGGTGGAGGGCGGAGGCCAGATCCACACGGCGTTCCTCTCCCAGGGCCTGGCCGATGAGATCCACCTCGCCATCGTCCCCCAGTGTTCGGCGACCCGGGCGCCCCCCGCTTCCTGCACCCCGCCAGCTACCCGGGCGGCTCCACCCGCCGGATGCACCTCGCCGAGGCCACCACCATCGGCGACGTGGTCCTGCTCCGCTACCTGCCCAAGCAGGAGGGATCCGCGTGACACACGCCGCCGACGTGACCTGGATGGAACGGGCCATCGAGCTCTCCCGCAAATGCCCGCCGGCAGAAGGCGCTTTCTCGGTCGGCGCCATCATCGTGAGCGCCGGCGGCGAAGAGCTGGCCAATGGCTACTCCCGTGAGACAGATGCCCACGTCCACGCCGAGGAATCGGCCCTGGCCAAGCTCCCGGCGGACGACCCCCGCCTAGCCGGCGCCACCATCTACAGCACCCTGGAGCCCTGCTCGGAACGACGCTGCCGCCCCCTCACCTGCACCCAACTGATCCTCCGCTCGCCGATTGGCCGCGTCGTCATCGCCTGGCGCGAGCCCAGCCTCCTCGTGGCTGACTGCGTTGGTGTGGAGATGCTGCAGGCCGAAGCCATCGAGGTCGTGGAGCTCGCGACGCTGGCCAGCGCTGCCCGCGCCGTCAACGCACACCTGCTCACCTAATCCGATTCCGAAGGCATCGTTCAGATTACTGCTTGCTGGCCTTGCTGGGGTTGGTCGAGTTGTTGTTCGCGCATGCGTTGCTCCGCACGCAGTGCCTCCACCGTGGTGGCGAATGACTTGAGATTGGCGGTCTCGTTATCCTCGCTGTACGGCGGGATGCCCAATTCGATTGCGGTGGCATGCTGCTCGATGCTGTCCGCGGTCTGTTGGAGATTGAAAGCCCGTTCACGCGGCTTGAAATATCCGGCTGCGGCCGTCACCACGGTAACGGTGAAGCCCAGGACGATAAGCGTCCCTTTCGCGGGCTGAGGTGGATCGAACCACGCCGTTACCGCCGAAATCGCAGCCGAGGTGATGAACAGAGTCCATTGCATAAACAGATGAATGCGGCGGTAGTGGCGGGAATCTTTTCGCAGTCGAGCGATCTCGCTGGGGAGGCGCTCTCTGTAGGACGCCTGTCGCTCCAGTGTGGGAGGGGGGTAAGCCGCCTGGCCTCAAGGACGCGGCGCTCCTCCGCAAGCTCAAGTTCGAGAACAAGGTCCCTGACCGGCGTTTCGTCGTCTCTCCAAGGTGAGCTGGAATTAAACTCCAGGATAAATTGTGTCACGGTGGCGACGAGGAAGAAGAACGCGCCCCCCAGGAATGCCCCGTTGATCGCATCCGGTATTTCGGAGTGTCGATATCTAATTACTTTGAGCCCGATCCAAATGACAATGATGGCGAGTGTGGCAATCGGGGTCCCGTAGAGTCCGGCGACTTGTAGTCGCCGGTTTCTGATGCGCTGTTTCAGATCCGCGACGTCGCGCCGATGTTGGATTAATTCACTGGTCGTTCTTGCGGTTGATGCGGCCATGCTTTTGCAACCCCCTGTGAATGGCTGACCAGATTCCCGGCGGCTCGATGATGCGCTGATCGCAACGTCGAGGCGTCTGCGCCTCTCTCCGGAGCGTGGACTCTTAGGAGGGCTCGCTGAATCTTGCCAGCCGATGCTGTCGCGCGCGGGGGGTTGGATGGTGATCCACCGAATGTGGCCAGGTGTGATCGGCGGGCGTAGGTGCTTGGTGGCGGCGACGACCCCGAGACACCGCCTGGTTGGCGGTGCACGGGTCCCGGTTCGAGCTACTGCGAGCAGCGGAGGGGATGCCCAGGGCGGCCGGCAAGTACGACGGGGGCCGGATGTTATCTGGCGTCCGGCCCTCCGTCGTTGCTGCCACAGTTGTCCAGCTGTGTGCGACCCAAGGTGGAACCCATCGGCGCCGTCCGGACCGTGCCGGGCTGGATCGGCGTTGCGCGACGAGTCAAACCGCCTTACAGGCGATCAGCTAGCGCGCTCAAGAGATCCACCGCGCCTGCGGGACGATTCGTGAACGGGCCCTCAAGCCGAGCCGCGTTGATGTATACGCCTATCGGCGAGTCAGGCTTGAAGAGCATGACCTCCGCAGTCTCGCGCGAGGGCAGAGGGCTAGGTAGGTGCCGTATATCGCGCTGGGTGAGCCATGCGCTGATCTTGGCGGCACGTGCAGTGCTCAACCGGCCCCAGTCTGCGTCATAGCATTCGCGCAGCCACCCCATCGAGACCGCTGCCACCCCGCGGCCCTCATCGAGAGGATCGGTGATCTCGTCCCGGGTATCTCCCACTAGCGCCCCCTTACGTTGTGTCGGCCATCGTGCCGCAAGGAGAACATCCTTTACAAGATCAGGCGATGCGCGGAGGGCGGGCCCCGCACGGTGAAGGGCAGCCACAGCGCCAGCTCCGTGCGGCCATCAGCCTCGGACTCAAGCGAGGCCGCTGAGCCGCGACCCCGCAGACGCCGACGACGAGACCTGGATGGAGCGGGGCATCGAGCTCTCCCGCAAATGCCCGTCGGCGGAAGGTGCCTTCTCGGTCGGTGCCGCCATTTACAGCATTCTGGAGCCCTGCTCGGAATGCCGCTCCTACCCTTTCGCGTACCCCCAGCCGATCCTCTCCACTCCCCGATCCACCGCGTCGTCATTGCTTACTGTAGTGCGAGCCTTGCTTCCTCGTGGGGGACTGGGTGAGGACTGCTTCGTACATCTGGCGGCGAGGTTTTGTGGCCTCTCGACCTGGCAGACGCAGTGCTGGCGGCAAACGACCACCTCCTGCACAAGCGACGCCCTCACCGCCATTCCGTAGGGATATCGAAGGATTTGAAATCGCGAGACTGTGGGTTGAAGGAGCGCATGCGCTCGTCCGGTTCTACTGGTTCCTCGTTGCGTTCCATGACTTGGAGAAAAAGCTCTTTGTCTTCAGAGGTAACATCTTCGCTGGTGAGGTAATCTTTCGCCTGTCGCACACCGCCCCGTCTCAGGGCTTCTTTTAGCAGGGCGTCTGCTTGCCGCTTGTAGCCGAGTCGGTTCAGTTCCACCGCGACCGTCAAACCTTGAAACCCTCGATGGGCTGGGGTCCATTGTAGAATGGCAGGTGCTAGAGAAGCTTCATGCCCAATTTCTGTCAGAGCGACAGCGAACCCTACAAGCTTCTTGGTGGAGATCGGAGATCTACCCCGATTGTCTTCAATGGTCCAGGGTCTTAAATCGGCTTCGATTACTGCACAATAAAGGCGGGCGGATTCAGCGATCTCCGCATGCATGAAGGATGCGTGCATGATGGTCAGCACATCGCCAAGCTGGCCAGTTGCCGAGAAGAGCCTGACCAGCTCGGCACTCTCTGTCGCCCGCCGGGTGGCTGCGAACCGAGTCAGAATGTTTTCGCCAGACCATCGATACCTTTCTGTCAGTCGCATCTCCGAAACGAGATGGGGGATTCCTCTGGGTTCGAAGGTCTCCGCGAAGGAGTTTTTTACTTCTTTCGCGAAAGCCACCCATTGGCGTTCGTGTAGTGCGCCGAGGACTTTCAATACGCGATCGGGTGCGGCGTTGGTGCACAATTTTATTAGGGGGGCTGGGTCTCCCGTAGCGCTGGCAGCACGTAGCGCCTCGTTCACTGAGGTCGCGGGAGTGAAGGCGGCTGCGATGGTTTTCGGGTCGACTTGTGTGCGCATCCACAACTCGGTGAGTTGCCTACTCTCCTCTTTCGGGTCACCTGCGTGAGCTGCTAGTGAAGCGAAATATCTGGCCAGGCTATCTAGTTGCAGGGCGGTCGGAAGTCTCTTGCCCTGGAGGATGCTAGAGATCAAGTTCCTGTTCAGTGTCGCGTCGAATTCATCACTGTCTCGAATTTCCTCGCTGATCTTACGCAGCCCAGGAGGGCCTGCGAGGCGGTACAGCCTGTGCAAGGCAGTCAGTAGGTCGCGGTGTGGCCCTGCCGGGACAGCCTCTTGTCCCGGCATGTCAACGCTCCGTGCGCCGCGTGGCGGCATAGCAGCCCCCGATGGATCTGAGTGTCACTAAGTGGCACTAGGTGTCCCAAAGTGGCCAGTCTAGAGGGGAGAAGGGTGCTGAACAGCCTCTTCTGCCAGTCCGGTCGAGGTTGTGTCCCGAAGTCGCAAGGTGCCTCAAGTCGCGTTGCTCAATGGATGTGCGGGCCGCTTCTGCGGCTCGCGTTAGAGCAACGTCTATTGCGAAGGGCGGTGCGCATGGGTGTGCGCAAGGCGAAGCGGAGGACGTCCAAGGCCGGCAAAGGAAAGGCCTGGGAGCTGATGCTCAGTGCGATCGGAGGCATTTGCTCCGGATTGGTTAGAAGTGTCTTTGAATGGTTGAAGTGAGTCAGGCACTGGGCCCTCCCCGCTGGCTGAATCTGCTGTGTGAGCTGGCTGCGCTGGGGAGACTGCACCGCAGAGTGCCGTAGAGCCTGGGAGGGGCGTTGCAAGAAAAGGACGATGCGCTGGCGCATGAAGAGCAGATCGTATGGACTGAGGAGATCCATCATTTCGACTATGTCCGGCAGTCTGTGCACCTGGCGTCCTCGACACGGAGGGGGCCCGTGGCTTGGAGGGTGGGCCGGCGCGTGGGCTACGCCGTTCTCAGGGACCACGCGCCGAGCGGCGCCGTGCCGGGCAAGTTCGTCCGGCGGGTGTTCTGGGTGAAGGCGCACGATCGCTCCGAGCAGCCGCGCGGTATCTACCGCACCTCGGCTCCGAGCGGGGCTGTGGACCCGCGGACCGTTGCGCCCGGTGTCTGGGGTGAGCTGACAGAGCGGGCTTGGGGACGGCCGCTACCTGCTGAGTAGGCAAGATCAGGCGGGCATGGTCTGGGCCGTCGGAGGGCGGCCCATGGAGACCAGCGTCGACCGACAATGACGTCTATGACGCTCCCGGGTGCAGGTCAGACGGCGTGAGGCGTAGGTATGTGGAGCCGGGCACGAGTTCCTCCGCAACAAGAAGCAGGAGTGGGAGGAGTACCGCTCGGAGGTCACCGCCTTCGAACTCCGCAAGAACCTCCCCGTGCTGTAGGCCCCTGCCGGCATGACCGCGGCCCCGCCCCCGATGAGGGGGCGGGGCCGTCGGCGTCGGCGGGCTCAGGTGGGCGGGGTCGGGGGGATTGCCGGGTGCCAGGTGGGGGTCGGGGTGGTGGGGTGGGGGGTGGCCGTGTGGAGGTGGGCGTCCAGGCCCAGGGCCGCCGTGGTGGGGGTGCCCGTGCTGTCGAGGGCCGCCGCGGGGGCGCCCGCGAAGAGCATGCGGGACTCCGTCCACGCCGGGGGGCCGCCCAGGGTGGTCGTGGCGGCCGTGCCCGCTTCGGCGCGGCCCGTCAGGAGGCGGCCCGCGACGCCGATCGCGCCGTAGCCCGCCCGGCCGCCGGACTCCGAGACGCTGGAGACCTGCGGGGCGCCGGGGCCGGCGGTGATCAGGGCGCTGCGGACCACGCCGGAGTCGGGGCGGCGGAAGTAGAGGCGGACGCCCGCGCCGTCCCGGGCCGCCGTGAGGGGGACCGTGGTGGCGGGCAGGCCCGTGGGGTGGGGGCCGGAGAGGGGGGCGTTCGGGGCGGGCTGGGTCCAGGCCAGGACGGAAGTGGCGGTGGTGGCGTAGACGTGGCGGCGGCCCGCGGAGTCCGTGAGGGCCACCGGGTCGCTCTGGAGGTCCTCGCCGCCCAGCTTCTGCCAGTCGGTGAAGGCCCCCGAGGGCTGCTGGACGCGGGCGCGCAGGGTGCGCCGGGTGTCGCGGAGGTAGACGGTGAGGCGGCCCGCGGGGTCGACGGCGGCCGCGGGGGCGCTGATGGCGGAGGTGCCGGGTTCGTCGCCGGGTTCGGGGGTGCCGAGGGACTGCCAGGGGCCGAACGGGCCGTCGGGGCCGGTCTGGACGGCGTACACCACCTCGCGCCGGTAGTCGGCGGGCCGGGGCCCGAGGACGGTGCGGGTGGCGAGGACCACGATCCGGCCGTCGGGCAGGCGGGCTGTGGTGGCGCCGGAGTCGATGCCGGTGCCGGGGAGCAGGGCGGGGCCGGTCCAGGTGCCGGAGCGGTCGCGGGTCCAGACGGCCATGCGGCCGTCGAGCGCGGCGAAGGCCCAGAGCCGGCCGGGGGTGCCCTCGGTGAGCCAGGAGGCGTTGTCGGCGCGGGCGTAGCGCAGGGACTGGGCCCAGTTGCGGCCGGTGGGGCTGCCGGCCACCTTGCGGTCGCCGCAGCCGTCGGGGGAGCCGCAGTAGTCGGCGTGGTCCTGCCAGGCGTACGTCTTGAGGTAGCCGATCTTCGTCTCGGCGGTCTGCGGGTCCAGGGCGTGGGGGAGGTTGCCGTTGTGGTAGCCGAGGTAGTTCTGCACGGAGAACCGGGGCCGGTCGGTGACCCGTTCCGCGTACGCGGCGGTGGCGGCCTGTACGAAGCGGGCCCCGTACATGTGGTCCTGGTGGTCGGTGTACTTGCCGGTGGTCGGGTAGCGGTTCGGCGTCGGGTCCTGCATCCGTATCGTCGTCGGCCTGTACCGCTCCAGGATGCCCGATATGGACTGGATCAGCTGGTCCCTGGTGTACGAGAACGGCTGCTTGACCGGGGTCCCGGTGGTGAGCTGGGCGCCCAGCGCCGGTATCTGCCCGTTCCACAGGCCGCGCAGGCTGTCCGGGTTCTCGGCGGCGGGGTTGCGGGCCTCGCGCAGCTGGAGCCAGACCAGGTTGACCTGGGGCCGGGCGACGAGGACGTCGAGCTCGGCCTGGCCGCCGCCGGCGGTGGGTATGACCGTGCGCTTCCACGCGCTCGTGCGGTCGCCGGTGGCCATCTGGGCGTAGGCGGAGCGTATGCCGTTCTGCCGGGCCTCCGCGTAGCGGGCGCGGTCGGCGGGCTGCTGCGGGTCCTTGGCCTGGCCGCCGTTGGCCTCGTTGCGGCCGTCGGCCTCGCCGGAGGTGAGGTAGACGGTGGTGACGGGGAGCCCGGTCAGCAGGGTGCGGCTGAGGTCGGGGTTCATGAAGAACAGGTCGTCGTCCGGGTGGGCGACGACCTGGACGACCGTGCCAGAGGTGACGCTGGCGGGGAGGAGGGCGGAGGGGTCCTTGCCCTGGGTGGCCTCGGCCGCCGTCTGCTGGCCGGAGGCGATGGAGAGCACGCCGGAGGCGCCCAGGGTGAGCATGGGCACGACGGCCGCAAGGAGGAAGCGGCGGCGGGATACGGGCATCGGTTACGCCTTGAGGTCGTTCCGGACGGGAAGAACCGCTGTGCAGTCACTGAGAGGCGAAATCGGGCGAGTTGGTTCACCGATTTCACCGATGACGCGCGTTTTCCGAAAACGACCGGGTGTGATTGTGCACGCCGGCGGCGCCGGTGTGCGCCCCCGCCCGGATCGTGGACGCGTCCCGCCCCCGGGAGGGGTAAGGATGGTCCTGGTGTGGGGTGTTGGAGCTGGTGTGGCACGGATGGTGTCTGTCCAGCCGATGTGCCGCCTATGCGTGGGTGGAGCGGAATCGCCGGGTCGTGTGACGGGGCCGCTTCACGGGGTCGCGTGACGGCGGGGCCGTGTCAGGGGCCCGTGTTGCGCGGACCCACCGGCTGCCACGGCGCGAGGTAGGCGTCGGGTTCGTCGGCCGCCGAGGTGACGTACAGCCGCGCGTCCAGGCCCACCACCGCCAGGCTGACCAGGTTCCGGCCGGTCATGGTGCTGGACGGGGCGCCCACGAACATCAGCGGCGAGCGCTGCCAGGGCTGCCCCTCGCCGAGGTCCGAGCCGAGCAGCCCGCCCGCCGAGCGGCCGGCGAGGAGGTGCCCGGTCGCCGTCACCGAGCCGAAGCCCTGGAGTCCGCCGAGGTCGGTGAGGCCGGTGGCCTTCAGGCCCTCCTCGTCCGTCATCAGGGCGGTGCGGACGTTGCCGGAGCCGGGCTTGCGGAACCAGACCCGTACGCCGCCCTCGCGGCCCTCCGCCGTGAGCGGGAGGGTGGTCTCGGGCAGGCCGGTGGGGGTGGCCGGGCCCAGGGGGGCGCCGGGTCCGGGCTGGAGCCAGCCCGTCACCGACCGGGTGGTGGCGGCGAAGACCATCCGCCGCCCGGCGCCGTCGGTGGCGGTGACCGGGGCGCCGTGCAGGTCGGTGCCGCCGTGGGCCTCCCACGGGCCCCAGGTGCCGTCCGGGCCCTGGACGCGGCCGCGCAGGGTGGAGGCGCCGTCGCGGACGTACACGGCGAGGGCGCCGGTGCCGTCGGCGGACACGGCGGGGGCGCTGATGTCGGAGGTCCAGTCGGCGTCGGAGACCTCGGGGGTGCCGAGCGAGTCCCAGGGGCCGAACTCCTCGGAGCCGGGGGCCCGCTGGACGGCGTAGACGACCTCGCGCCGGTAGTCGGCGGGCTTGTCGCCGAAGGAGGTGCGGGTGCCGAAGGCGGCTATCCGGCCGTCCTTCAGGGTGACGGTGGATATGCCCTGGTCCATCCCGGTTCCGGGGAGGAGGCGGGGGCCGCTCCAGCGGCCTATGAGGCCGCTGCGGTGCCAGAGGGCGACCTGCCCGTCGAGGACCTTGAAGGCCCACAGGCCGTGTTCGGCGTCGGAGGTCAGCCAGGAGGTGCCGGTGCCGCGCGCGTAGTTGATGGACTGGGTCCAGCCGTTGCCCGAGGGGTGTTCGGCGACCTTGAGGTCCCCGCAGCCGGCCTCGCTGCCGCAGTGGTTCTCCTTGTCCAGCCAGGCGTACGTGTCCAGGATGTCCAGCTTCTCCTTGGCCTCGTCCGGGCCGAGGGCGCGGGGCAGGGAGCCGTTGAAGTAGCCGACGTAGTTCTGGACGGCGAAGTGCGGGCGCTCCTTGAACCGCTCCGCGTAGTCGGCGGCGGCCATCTGTACGAACCGGGCGCCGTAGAAGTGGTCCTGGTGGTCGGTGTAGCGCTTGGCGGCGTCGTGGAAGCGGCCGGGGGTCGGGTCCTGGGTGCGGATGGTGGTGGGCCGGTACCGCTCCAGGATGCCGACGATCGTCTGGACGACCTGTTCCTTGGTGTACGAGAACCCCTGCCGGACGGGGCTGCCGGAGGCGAGCACCGACTCCAGCCGGGGCACCCTTCCGTCCCACAGGCCGTGGAGGCTGTCGGGTACGTCCTGGTAGACGTTGCCCGCTTCGCGCAGCTGGAGCCAGACCAGGTTGATCTGGGGCCGGGCGACGAGGACGTCGACCTCGGCGTGGCCGCCGCCCTTGGTCGGGATGACGCTGCGCTTCCAGGCGCTGCTGCGGTCGCCGGTGGCCATCTTGGCGTAGGCGGCGCGGATGCCGTTCTGCCGGGCTTCGGCGTAGGCGGGCTTGTCGGGCGGGGTGGAGGCGGCCTTGCCGGTGCCGGCGTTGACGCCGTCGGCCTCGCCGGAGGTCAGGTAGACGGAGGTCACCGGGTGGCCGGCGGTGATGGAGTAGGCGAGGTCGGGGTTCATGAAGTACAGGTCGTCGTCGGGGTGGGCGACGATCTGGAGCGCCCGGCCGGGGTCGGGGGCGTCCGCGGCGGTGGCGGTGGTGGCCCTGGAATCGGGCGCGGTGGGCGCGTCGAGGCCGGCGAGGGCCTCGTTCCCGCGCAGGACGAGCATGCCGCCGGCGGCGGTGGCGGCGAGGAGGGCGACGGCCTTGACGACCGCGCGTGCGCGCGGGTGCCCGACGTGGTCGCGTCCGTGCGGGACGGCTGCGCCGCGCTCGTGGGGGGCGGCGGGCGTTTCGTCGTGCCGGGCGGCCGTGTTGTGGTCGGGGCGGGCGGTGGCTTCGCCGTCATGCCGGGCGGCACCGTCGCGGCCGTGGCTCACGGGCACGTCGCCGTCGTGGAGCGCGACCGCGGCGTCCTCGTGCCGTACGGTCGTCCCGTGGCCGGGCCGTACGGTCGCCGTACCGGTCGGCCGTTTCGGCGCGGCACCGCTCGGCCGGGTGGTCGTGGGGGCCTCGGGGGACGTTCCAGGTGCGGTCGGGGCGGGCTCGGACGCGGACGCGGGGGCAGGGCGCGAGGACGGGGGTCCGTCGGACATGGGGCTCCTCGCGGCCGGTCGGGCGGGGACCGGGCCCCTGTGACGCAGAGATCTAGAGAGCTATAAGTAAGCAGATAATCCGATAATCCGCCTCATGATATAGGCCACGGCGCCCGGTGAGTCGAACGCCTGCTCCGGCTAGGCTCGCTCCCGGAGAGGACCGGACCACCGGCGGCGACAGACTCGGGAGGCGGCGGGATGACAGTCCCGGGGCGCAGGAGCAGTACCTTCATCCGGCTGCTGCGGAGCGGGTTCACCGACCCCACCACCGCGGCCCGGCTCCTCGACGCCGAAGCACTGGCCGCCGTACGCGCCGACCCGGTGCTCCTCGACGCCCTCGGCGCCACCGCCGACCCCGACCTCGCCCTCCTCGGCCTCGTCCGCCTCGCCGAGGCCCAGCCGGCCGAGGACCTCCCCCTCCTCCTCGACACCCTCGTCAGCGCCAAGCCCCTGCGCGACCGCCTCCTCGGTGTGCTCGGCGCCTCCGAGGCCCTCGCCGACCACCTCGCCCGCCACCCCCGCGACTGGCAGGCCCTGGTCACCTACGAGGCCGCCGACCTGCACCCGGGCCTGCCCGAGTTCGAAGCGGGCCTCGCCGACGCCCACGACCCCGTCGCCCTGCGCGTCGCCTACCGCCGCTGCCTGCTCTCCATCGCCGCCCGCGACGTCTGCGCGACCATAGACGTCGCCCAGACCGCCGCCGAGCTCGCCGACCTCGCCACCGCCACCCTCCGCGCCGCCCTGCGCATCGCCTCGGCGGCCGCCCCCCAGGACGCCGACGCCTGCCGCCTCGCCGTCATCGCCATGGGCAAGTGCGGCGGCAACGAACTCAACTACGTCTCCGACGTGGACGTGATCTTCGTCGGCGAGGCCGCGCCCGGCACCGACGAGGGCAAGGGCATCCAGGCCGCCACCCGCCTCGCCTCCCACCTCATGCGGATCTGCTCCGAGACCACCGTCGAGGGCACCATCTGGCCCGTCGACGCCAACCTCCGCCCCGAGGGCCGCAACGGCCCCCTGGTCCGCACCCTCGCCTCCCACCTGGCCTACTACCAGCGCTGGGCCAAGACCTGGGAGTTCCAGGCCCTGCTCAAGGCCCGCGCCGTCGCCGGCGACCCCGAACTCGGCGCCCAGTACGTCGAGGCCATAACGCCGCTCGTCTGGCAGGCCGCCGAACGCGAGAACTTCGTCGCCGACGTCCAGAAGATGCGCCGCCGCGTCGTCGACAACATCCCCGCCTCCCAGATCGACCGCGAACTCAAGCTCGGCCCCGGCGGCCTGCGCGACGTCGAGTTCGCCGTCCAGCTCCTCCAGCTCGTCCACGGCCGCAGCGACACCACCCTGCGCTCCGGCACCACCCTCGACGCCCTCCACGCCCTCGCCGCCGGCGGCTACGTCGGCCGTGCCGACGCCGCCCAGCTCCACGACGCGTACCGGTTCCTGCGCGCCATGGAGCACCGCATCCAGCTCTACCGGCTGCGCCGCACCCACCTCGTCCCCGAGGACGAGGCCGACCTGCGCCGCCTCGGCCGCTCCATGGGCCTGCGCACCGAACCCGTCGCCGGACTCAACAAGGCCTGGCGCCGGCACGCCTCCGTCGTCCGCCGCCTCCACGAGAAGCTCTTCTACCGGCCCCTCCTCGACGCCGTCGCCCAGCTCGCCCCCGGCGAGACCCGGCTCTCCCCGGCCGCCGCCGGCCAGCGCCTCGAAGCCCTCGGCTACGCCGACCCCGCCTCCGCCCTGCGCCACCTCGAAGCCCTCGCCTCCGGAGTCAGCCGCAAGGCCGCCATCCAGCGCACCCTGCTGCCCGTCCTCCTCGGCTGGTTCGCCGACTCCGCCGACCCGGACGCCGGACTCCTCGGCTTCCGCAAGGTCTCCGACGCCCTCGGCAAGACCCCCTGGTACCTGCGCCTGCTCCGCGACGAGGGCGCCGCCGCCGAGAACCTCGCCCGCGTCCTGTCCGCCGGCCGGCTCGCCCCCGACCTGCTCATGCGCGCCCCCGAGGCCGTCGCCCTCCTCGGCGACCCCGAAGGCCTCCAGCCCCGTACGGCCGAGGCCCTCGAACAGGAGGTGCTCGCCGCCGTCGGCCGCGCCGACAGCGGGGAAGCCGCCGTCGCCGCCGCCCGCGGGGTCCGCCGCCGCGAGCTCTTCCGCACCGCCGCCGCCGACATCATCGCCTCCTACGGCACCGAGGAGAACCCCGCCGAGAAGGACTGCGGGGCCCTCGTCGACCGGGTCGGCGACGCCGTCTCCGAGCTCACCGCCGCCACCATCGCCGGAGCCCTGCGCGCCGCCGTGCGCGACCACTGGGGCGAGACCCTCCCCACCCGCTTCGCCGTCATCGGCGTCGGCCGCTTCGGCGGACACGAGCTCGGCTACGGCTCCGACGCCGACGTCCTCTTCGTCCACGACCCCCGCGAGGGCGTCGACGAACAGGAGGCCGCCAAGGCCGCCCAGACCGTCATCGCCGAGATGCGCAGGCTCCTTCAGCTGCCCACCGCCGACCCGCCGCTCATCATCGACGCCGACCTGCGCCCCGAAGGCCGCTCCGGCCCCCTCGTGCGCACCCTGGCCTCCTACGCCGCCTACTACCGGCGCTGGTCCCTGACCTGGGAGAGCCAGGCCCTGCTGCGCGCCGAACCCGTCGCGGGCGACTTCGACCTGGGACGCACCTTCATCGACCTGATCGACCCGCTGCGCTACCCCGCCGAAGGCCTCGGCGAGGACGCCGTCCGCGAGATCCGCCGGCTCAAGGCGCGCATGGAGGCCGAACGCCTCCCGCGCGGCGCCGACCCCACCCTGCACACCAAGCTCGGCCGGGGCGGACTCAGCGACGTCGAGTGGACCGTCCAGCTCCTCCAGATGCGGCACGCCTGGGCCGAACCGGGCCTGCGCACCACCCGCACCCGCCAGGCCCTGGCCGCCGCCCACGCCGCCGGACTGATCCCGACCGAGGAGGCCCAGATCCTCGACGAGGCCTGGGTGCTGGCGACCCGGGTCCGCAACGCCGTGATGCTGGTGCGCGGCCGCGCCGGGGACACCTTCCCCACCGACGCGCGGGAGCTGGCGGCCGTCGGCCGCTACCTCGGCTACCCGGAGGGAAGGGTCGGCGAGATGCTGGACGACTACCGCCGCACCACCCGCCGCGCCCGCGCGGTCGTCGACGACCTCTTCTACGGGGCCTGACTACCGGCGGAAGCGGTTCAGCACCGCCGCCGTCGCCGGATGCGGGGAGGTCTCCAGGGGGCTGCGGGGCAGGCGGTGCGGGAGCGCGCCGTACCAGGTGCGGGAGACCGTGTAGCCGAAGACCAGGCAGAGCATGCCGCCCAGGGCGTCCAGCCAGAAGTGGTTCGCCGTGGACACGATGACGACCAGCGTCGCCGCCGGGTACAGCAGGCCCAGGATCCGGGCCCAGGGGGCCGAGGCGACCGCGAAGATCGTCAGGCCGCACCAGAGCGACCACCCTATGTGCATGGAGGGCATCGCCGCGTACTGGTTCGACATGTGCTTGAGGTTCCCCGAGGCCATCGAGCCCCAGGTGTGGTGCACCAGCACGGTGTCGACGAAATGCCCCCCGTTCATCAGCCGGGGCGGCGCGAGCGGGAAGAAGAAGTAGCCGAGCAGGGCGACGCCCGTGGTGGCGAACAGCACGAGGCGGGTGGCCGCGTAACGGCCCGGATGGAAACGGTAGATCCACACCAGCACGCCGATGGTCACGATGAAGTGGAGCGTGGCGTAGTAGTAGTTCATGCCCACGATCAGCCACGTCACCGAGTTGACGGCGTGGTTGACGGAGTGCTCCACGGCGATCCCGAGCCCCTGCTCCAGGCTCCAGATCCAGTCGGCGTTCGCGAGGGCGGCCGCCTTCTGCTCGGGGACCGCGTTGCGGATCAGCGAGTACGTCCAGTAGCTGATGCCGATCAGCAGGACCTCGAACCAGATCCGCGGCCGGCGCGGCGCCCGCAGCCGGGTGAGGAGCGAGCGCTCCCGCCCCGCACGGGCTTCGCCCCCGGAGGCCGTGGGTGCCGAGGCGTCCGTGCTGGGGGTGCCCCCGGCAGCGGCCGGGGGAGTTTCCAGTGTCTTCACGCTCGCTTCACCCATGGGGAGAGAGTCTGCCAGATGCGTCCTCGCCTCCGATCATCCCTCCGGACGGTCTTCCGCGCCCGTGCTCCGCCCTGCGGAGGACACCGTCCCGGAGACCCGTTACCCTGCCCCGCGCCGCTGACCGGGACCCGACGCCGTCGACCCGCGCACCACCAGCTCCGGCAGGAACACGAACTCGCTGTGCGGGGCCGGGGTGCCGCCGATCTCCTCCAGCAGGGTCCGCACCGCCGCCTGCCCCATGGCCTGCACGGGCTGGCGGATCGTCGTCAGCGGCGGATCGGTGAACGCTATGAGCGGGGAGTCGTCGAAGCCCACCACGGAGACGTCCTGCGGCACCCGCAGCCCCTGCTGGCGCGCCGCCCGGATCGCGCCCAGCGCCATCATGTCGCTGGCGCAGACGACGGCCGTGCAGCCCCGCCCGATGAGCGCCGCCGCGGCCGCCTGACCACCCTCCAGGGTGTACAGGGAGTGCTGGATCAGCTCCTCCGTCTCGGCCTCACCGAGCCCGAGCCGCTCCCGCATCGCGAGCCGGAAGCCCTCGATCTTCCTCAGCACCGGCACGAACCGCTTCGGCCCCACCGCGAGCCCGATCCGGGTGTGCCCCAGCGCCGTCAGGTGGGTCACCGCGAGCTGCATGGCGGCCCGGTCGTCGGGGGAGACGAAGGGGGCCCGCACCTTGTCGGAGAAGCCGTTGATCAGGACGTACGGGACGCCCTGCGCGCGCAGCTGGTCGTAGCGGCCCATGTCGGCGGTGGTGTCGGCGTGCAGCCCGGAGACGAAGATGATCCCGGAGACGCCCCGGTCCACCAGCATCTCGGTCAGCTCGTCCTCGGTGGACCCGCCGGGCGTCTGCGTGGCCAGCACCGGCGTGTACCCCTGCCGGGTCAGCGCCTGCCCGATGACCTGCGCGAGCGCCGGGAAGATCGGGTTGTCCAGCTCCGGGGTTATCAGCCCGACCAGACCGGCACTGCGCTGCCGCAGCCGTACGGGCCGCTCGTAGCCGAGCACGTCGAGCGCGGCCAGCACGGACTCACGGGTGCCTGCGGCCACACCGGGCTTGCCGTTGAGCACGCGGCTGACTGTGGCTTCGCTGACCCCCGCCTGGGCTGCGATGTCGGCAAGCCGTGCGGTCACGGAGTTGGACTGTACCGGCAGACGGCTCACAACGCCCACCAGGTGCAGGAATCAGGGGGAAGCCGGACCGTGCGGCCGTCCGTCTCCACGGGCGCGCTGGACAGCACCGGGCGTCCGGGGCTCGGCATCTCCACGGCCGTGGGGAGGGTGTTGAGGGTGCAGGCGAAGGCGGGACGGGTGAAGAGGAGCACCCCCTCGGGCGCCGGACGCCAGCGCATGCCCCGCGCGAAGACGGCGGGGCCCGCCCCCGTACCCGGCCACTCCTCCGCCGGCCCGTCCTGGCCCGCCTCGACCGCGCCCAGACCCGGCAGCGCGCGGCGCAGTTCCAGGGCCGCGCGGTAGAGCTCCAGCGTGGAGTGCGGGTCACCGGTCTGCGCGGCGACGGTGAGCCCGCCCCACCCCTCGGGCTGCGGCAGCCAGGTCCCGCCGTCGCCGAACCCGTACGGGGCCTCGTGCCCGGACCACGGCATCGGGACCCGGCACCCGTCCCGCAGCCCGTCCTGCCCGTCCGCCCCCGGGCCGCCCACCGGGGGCCTGCGGCGGAAGGCCGGGTCCCGGCGGGCCTCGGCCGGGAGGTCCGTGACCTCCGGCAGGCCGAGCTCCTCACCCTGGTAGACGTACGCGGACCCGGGCAGCGCCAGCATCAGCAGCGCCGCCGCCCGCGCCCGGGCCAGCCCCTGCGCCCCGCCCCCGTACCGGGTCACATGGCGTACGACGTCGTGGTTGGACAGCACCCACGTCGTCGGCGCCCCCACCGCCGAGGTCGCGGCCAGGGACTCGTCGATGACGGTCCGCATCGCCACCGGGTCCCAGGGGCAGTTCAGGAAGCGGAAGTTGAAGGCCTGGTGCAGCTCGTCGGGCCGGACGTACAGGGCGAGCCGCTCCGAGGTCGGCGCCCAGGCCTCGGCGACCCCGATCCGCTGCCCCCCGTACGAGTCGAGGAGCCGGCGCCAGGAGCGGTGGATGGCGTGCACCCCGTCCTGGTCGAAGAAGGGGAGCGGCTCGGTGCCGATCAGCGTGGCCTGCGCGCCCCGGCCGATGTCGGGCAGGCCCGGCGCCTTGACCATGCCGTGGGCCACGTCCACCCGGAAGCCGTCCACCCCCAGGTCCAGCCAGAACCGCAGCACCGAGGCGAACTCCTCCGCCACCTCCGGGTGCTCCCAGTCGAGGTCGGGCTGTTCGGGGGCGAACAGGTGCAGGTACCAGTCCCCGTCCGGGACCCGGGTCCAGGCGGGACCGCCGAAGACGGACTCCCAGTCGTTCGGCGGCAGTGAGCCGTCGGCCCCGCGCCCCGGGCGGAACAGGTACCGCTCCCGGGCGCCCGGGACGCCGGCGAGGGCCTCCTGGAACCAGGGGTGCCGCTCGGAGGTGTGGTTCGGCACCACGTCCACGATCACCCGCAGCCCGAGCGCGTGGGCGGCCCGGACGAGGTCGTCGGCGTCGGCGAGGTCACCGAAGAGGGGGTCGACGGCCCGGTAGTCGGCGACGTCGTAGCCGCCGTCCGCCTGCGGGGACACGTAGAAGGGGGTGAGCCACACGGCGTCCACCCCGAGCCGGGCCAGGTGCGGGAGCCGCTCGCGCACCCCGCGCAGGTCCCCGACCCCGTCGCCGTCGCTGTCCGCGAAGGAGCGGACGTACACCTGGTAGATGACGGCATCGCGCCACCAGCGGCGGCTCGCGGCGGGGTCGCTGGAAGCGCTTGCAAGCGGGAGGGCCGTCAACTCGTGGTTCATACCGCAGTCAACGCGCGCACGCGCCCGGTGGTTGCGGGCCTGTGGGAGGGGAGAGGCCTCGAACTGGCGGACACGCACCAGCAAGCTGCGGCAACCGTACGGACACACGGATGTAACGATCCCCTCCGCTTGCAGAAAATTGCCGCAAGGTCTTTCGGTCGGCTTTCAGTCTTGTTACGTTCCCTGCAACTCGGGACCGCGAGGGCGCGGCCGGGATCATCGAAGGAGTTCATATGCGGCGTGGCATAGCGGCCACCGCGCTGGTCGCGACCCTGGCGCTCGCGGCGACGGCTTGCGGCGGTGACACCAAGGACGACGGTGGCGAGACCAAGGCGGGCGGCGAGCTCTCCGGCACCGTCACCTGGTGGGACACCTCGAACGAGGCCGAGAAGGCGAGCTTCCAGAAGATCGCCGAGGGCTTCACCGCGCAGCACCCGAAGGTCACCGTCAAGTACGTCAACGTGCCCTACGGCGACGCCCAGAACAAGGTCAAGAACGCCTTCAGCAGCGGTGCCGACGCCCCCGACGTGATCCGCGCCGACGTCGGCTGGGTCGCCGACTTCGCCTCCCTCGGCTACCTCGACGAGGTCCCGGCCGACACCGTCAAGAAGATCGACGCCGAGTTCCTGCCGCAGGCCGCCGCCAGCGGCAGGTTCGACGGCAAGACCTTCGCCGTCCCGCAGGTCATCGACACCCTCGGCCTCTTCTACAACAAGAAGATGCTCGCCGACGCCGGCGTCCAGCCCCCCAAGACCCTGGAGGAGCTGAAGACCGCCGCCGCCGCGATCAAGGCCAAGACCGGAAAGACCGGCCTCTACCTGCGCGGCGACGACTCCTACTGGTTCCTGCCGTTCATCTACGGCGAGGGCGGCGACCTCGTCGACGCCAAGAACAAGACCGTCACCGTCGACGGCCCCGCCGGCGTCAAGGGCTTCAAGGCCGCCCGCGACCTGGTCGCCTCCGGCGCCGCGGTCACCAACGCCACCGACGGCTGGACCAACATGCAGACCGCCTTCAAGTCCGGGGAGGTCGCGATGATGATCAACGGCCCCTGGGCCGTCGAGGACAGCTACGCCGGCGAGCAGTTCAAGGACAAGTCCAACCTCGGCATCGCCACCGTCCCGGCCGGCTCCGTCAAGGCCGGCGCCCCGCAGGGCGGCCACGACCTCGCCGTCTACGCCGGCTCCAAGAACACCGCCGCCGCGCACGCCTTCGTCGAGTACATGACCTCCCAGGAGGTCCAGGTCCGGTCCGCCAAGGAGCTCAGCCTGCTCCCGACGCGCACCGCCGCCTACGAGCAGCCGGACGTCAAGAACAGCGAGATGGTCCAGTTCTTCAAGCCGGCCGTCGACCAGTCCGTCCAGCGCGCCTGGATCCCGGAGAACGGCTCCCTCTTCGAGCCGCTGAAGGTCGAGTACACCAAGGCCGTCACCGGCGCCTCCAGCCCGGAGGACGCCGCCAAGGCCGCCGGGGCCGAGTTCCGCAAGATCCTCAAGGGCTGGAAGTAGTACACACGATGGCCGCTGACACCAGCCGGTCCGTGACGGAGGCCGCGGCCGGCGAGACGACCCTCGCCGGCCGCGGCCCCGGCCGCACGACCGCCAAGACCGCCGGGAACGCCGCCGGTTCCGGGGGCGCCGGGACCACCGGAAGCCCGCGCGGCCGTATCGGCCGGGCCCTCGCCACGCACTGGTACGCCTGGGCCATGGTCGCCCCCGTCGTCCTCGTCCTCGGCGTGATCGTCGGCTGGCCGCTCGTCCGCGGCGTCTACCTGTCGCTGACGAACGCCAGCGAGCGCAACGTCGCCCGTACGATCGGCGTGCGGCACATCGAGGCCACGTACGAGTTCGTCGGGTTCGACAACTACGCGGCGGTCCTCGGTGACCCCGTCTTCTGGCAGCGGCTGGTGTGGACGGTGATGTGGACCGTCGCCTGCGTCTCCGTCACCTTCGCCCTCGGCCTCGGACTGGCCACCGTGCTCAACCGGCAGTTCCGGGGCCGCGCCGCCTACCGGATGGCGCTCATCCTGCCCTGGGCCGTGCCCGGCTTCGTCTCCGTCTTCGCCTGGCGGTTCCTCTTCAACCGCGACAACGGCATCCTCAACAAGATCCTCGACGGCGGGGGCATCTCCGCCGTCCCGTGGCTGGACGACCCGACCTGGGCCAAGCTCTCCGTCATCGCCGTCAACGTCTGGCTCGGCGTGCCCTTCATGATGGTCGCCCTGCTCGGCGGCCTCCAGTCGATCCCCGGCGAGCTGTACGAGGCCGCCGAGATGGACGGCGCCGGACCCTGGCAGCGGTTCCGGCACATCACCCTGCCGGGGCTGCGCGCCGTCAGCATGACGGTGATCCTGCTCTCCACCATCTGGACCTTCAACATGTTCCCGGTGATCTTCCTGCTCACGCGGGGCGGCCCCGGCGACTCCACCGAGATCCTCGTGACCCAGGCCTTCCGCCAGGCCTTCATCGCCAGCCCGCGCGACTTCGCCGGCTCCGCGACCTGGGGCGTGCTGATCCTCGGCCTGCTCATGATCTTCGCGCTGGTCTACCGGCGCTCGCTGCGCAAGCAGGGAGAGGTGTGGTGACCATGTCCGACGTCGGGACCGAGATCCGTCCGAAGGGCGTCCGTCCGCGCGGGGCGCGGTCGCCGCTGGCCTCCTTCGGGCTGCACGCCACGCTCCTGGTCGCGTCCGTCATCGCCGTCTTCCCGGTGCTGTGGATCCTGCTGACCTCCCTGAAGCCCGCGAAGTACGCCATCAGCACGGACTTCGTGAAGGAGCCCTCGCTCGACAACTACTCCTACCTGCTGGAGTCCAGCCACTTCCTGAGCTGGTTCTGGAACTCCGTGCTGGTGGCGGGCGTCACGACGGTGCTCGGCGTGTTCATCGCCGCCACCACCGGGTACGCGGTCAGCCGCTTCAGGTTCCCGGGCATGAAGCCGCTGATGTGGACCCTGCTCATCACGCAGATGTTCCCGATGGCCATCCTCATCGTCCCGCTCTACAACATGATGGGAGAGTTCGGGCTGCTGAACCAGCCGCTCGGCCTGATCATCACCTACCTCACCATCGCCGTGCCCTTCTGTGCGTGGATGATGAAGGGCTTCTTCGACACCATCCCGGTCGAGATCGACGAATCCGGCCGGGTCGACGGGCTCAACCCCTTCGGCACCTTCTGGCGCCTGATCCTCCCGCTCGCCAAGCCCGGCCTCGCCGTCACCGGCTTCTACGCCTTCATCACCGCATGGGGCGAAGTCGCCTACGCCTCGGCCTTCATGGTCGGCGAGGAGAACCTCACCCTCGCGGGCGGGCTGCAGACCTTCGTCACGCAGTACACGTCCAACTGGGGTGCCATGAGCGCGGCTTCCGTGCTGATCGCCATCCCCGCGGCCGTCTTCTTCCTGTTCGCACAGCGTCACCTCGTCGCCGGTATGACGGCGGGCGCCACCAAGGGCTGACCGACCCCGAGTCACGCGCTCCGCGTTCCGCGCCCCGCCTTCCGCACGACCGGCCCGATCTCTCCAAGGACACCATGACCCAGCACCTCGCCGACGCTCTCCCCACCCCGACCGGGACCCGGTCCGGCTGGTGGAGAGACGCGGTGATCTACCAGGTCTATCCGCGCAGCTTCGCCGACTCCGACGGGGACGGCATGGGGGACCTCGAGGGCATCCGGAGCAGACTGCCCTACCTCAAGGAGCTGGGCGTGGACGCCGTCTGGCTGAGCCCCTTCTACGCCTCCCCGCAGGCCGACGCCGGCTACGACGTCGCCGACTACCGGGCCATCGACCCCATGTTCGGCACCCTGCACGACGCCGACGCCGTCATCCGCGAGGCCCATGGGCTGGGCCTGCGCATCATCGTCGACCTCGTCCCCAACCACTGCTCCGACCAGCACGAATGGTTCAAGCAGGCGCTGCGGGAGGGCCCGGGGACCCCGCTGCGCGAACGCTTCCACTTCCGGCCGGGGAAGGGGGAGTCGGGCGAGGAGCCGCCGAACGACTGGGAGTCCATCTTCGGCGGGCCCGCGTGGACGCGGGTCGAGGACGGGGAGTGGTACCTGCACCTCTTCGCGCCCGAGCAGCCCGACTTCAACTGGGAACACCCTGCGGTGCAGGACGAGTTCCGCTCGGTGCTCAGGTTCTGGCTGGACCTGGGCGTGGACGGGTTCCGGATCGACGTCGCGCACGGGCTGGTGAAGGCGGACGGGCTGCCCGATCTGGGCCGTGACGAGCAGCTCAAGCTGCTGGGCAACCAGGTGCTGCCCTTCTTCGACCAGGACGGGGTCCACGAGATCTACCGGTCGTGGCGCAAGGTCCTGGACGAGTACGCGGGCGAGCGGATCGGGGTCGCGGAGGCGTGGGCGCCGAGCGTGGCGCGTACCGCCCTGTACGTGCGGAGCGATGAGCTGCACCAGGCGTTCAACTTCCACTACCTGACGACCGGCTGGGACGCGGCAGCGCTGCGGGCCGCGGTGGACGAGTCGCTGGACGCCATGCGGCCCGTGGGCGCGCCGACCACCTGGGTGCTGTCCAACCACGACGTGGTCCGGCACCGGACGCGGTTCGGCAGCCTGGCGCGGGCGCGTGCGGCCGCGCTGCTGATGCTGGCGCTGCCGGGGTCGGCGTACGTGTACCAGGGGGAGGAGCTCGGGCTGCCGGAGGTGACCGAGCTGCCGGACGAGGTGCGCCAGGATCCGTCGTTCTTCAAGGCGAACGGGCAGGACGGGCTGCGGGACGGCTGCCGGGTACCGATCCCGTGGTCGGGGGAGGCCGCGCCGTACGGCTTCGGGGAGGGCGGCAGCTGGCTGCCGCAGCCGGCGGAGTGGGCGGAGCTGAGCGTGGAGGCGCAGACCGGGGACGCCGGGTCGACGCTGGAGCTCTACCGTGCCGCGCTGCGGATCCGGCGGGAGAACGCGGACCTGGGGGCGGGGGACGCCGTGGAGTGGCTGGAGTGGCCGCAGATGCCCGAAGGGGTGCTGGCCTTCCGGCGGGGGCGCTTTGTGTGCGCCGTCAACACGACGGGGGAGGACGTGCGGATAGCGCGGATAGCGCGGACAGCAGGGGTGCCGGGTTCGGTGCTCCTCGCCAGTGGCGAGCTGGGGGAGGACCCCGATGTCCTGCCGGGTGACACCACGGTGTGGTGGCAGGGGTGAGTTCCCCGTTGCGGCTGACGGACATCGCCTCGCAGGCCCAGGTCAGCGAGGCGACCGTCAGCCGTGTGCTCAACGGCAAGGCGGGCGTGGCGGCCGGCACCCGGCACCGGGTGCTGGCCGCCATGGACCTGCTGGGCTACGAGCGGCCGGTGCGGCTCAAGCGGCGGAGCAACGGGTTGGTGGGGTTGCTCATTCCTGAGTTGACCAACCCCATTTTTCCGGCGTTCGCGCAGGTCATCGAGCAGGCGCTGGCCGGGCACGGGTACACGCCCGTGCTGTGTACGCAGACGCCGGGCGGGGCGACCGAGGACGAGCTGGTCGAGCAGCTGGAGGAGCGGGGGGTCACCGGGATCGTCTTCCTGTCCGGGCTGCACGCCGATGCCACGGCTGACCCGGCGCGGTACCAGCGGCTGGCGGCGCGGGGGGTTCCGTTCGTGATGGTGAACGGGTTCAACGAGCACGTGCAGGCCCCGTTCGTCTCCCCGGACGACCGGGCCGCGGCGGAGATGGCCGTACGGCACCTGGAGGAGCTGGGGCACCGGAGGATAGGGCTGGCCATCGGGCCGACGCGGTACGTGCCGTCGGCCCGGAAGGAGCAGGGGTTCCTGGCCGCGAGGCCGGGGGCCGATGCGGAGGGGCTGGTCCAGCGCACCCTGTTCACGGTCGAGGGCGGCCACGCGGCGGGCATCGCGCTGCTGGAGCGGGGGTGCACGGGGGTGGTGTGCGCGAGCGACATGATGGCGCTCGGCGTCATCCGCGCCGCCCGGGAACGGGGGCTGCGGGTCCCGGAGGACGTCTCGGTGGTCGGGTTCGACGACTCGCCGCTGATCGCCTTCACGGACCCGCCGCTGACGACGGTCCGCCAGCCGGTGCGCGCGATGGCGACGGCGGCGGTGGGGGCCCTGCTGGAGGCGGTGGCGGGGACGCCGGTGCAGAGGACGGAGTACGTGTTCCAGCCGGAGCTGGTGGTCCGGGGGTCCACGGGACCGGGGTAGGGGGGTGGTGTTACGCGCCCTCGCGGTGCGGGCCCGCTATCTCCCCCGCGAGGGGCCGGGGGCCGGGCGGTGGTTGCCCACCCGCCTCCCCGTCTGCGGGGCGGTGGTGTGGGGGCGGGGTGCCGGTGGGGCGGTCTCAGGGAGGGGTTGGGGGTTTCCCGTCAGTCCCACTGTCCTTCCGGTTCGGGCCGCCCTGTCAAGGGCGCTCCTTCGTCGCGTCGCTTCGCGATCGCCTGCGGCGACCCTTGACAGACCGTCCCGCCCCGGAAAGACAAGGACTGCCGGGAAACCCCCAAAAGGACGGCACGGGTCGTGGTGGGGCATGCGGCGGGATCAGCGATGAGCCGGGCCGTCGGGGGCCGGACCAAAGCACGCATCAGATCGCTACGCGCTCCCGTCGTCTCGGCGTCCGCGGCCCGTCTGGGGCTGATACCCGCACCGGATGCCGACCTGAGGGGCATCCGGGGCTGGCGGGCGCATCAGATCGCTACGCGCTGCCCAGGTCCCGGCGGCTGCCGGCCGTCTGGGGCTGGTCATAGGCGGGCTGGACGTTGGCGACGGCCGTCGTGAACTCGCGGCCGGAGGCGCCCCGGATGTAGGCCAGTTCCATCCAGTGGTCGTAGGTGTCCGAGTCCGAGACGTTCTCGTTGATGACGGCCATCAATACGCCCTCGGCCCCGGAGGCGATGTCGCGGACGCGGCGGTGGAGGAGGCGGTGGGGGACGTACTCGTAGTGGTCATTCATGGGGCCGCTCCTCAAGGGTCTCGAGGAAGCGCTGCCACCCCGCGTGGGCGCGGTCGAGCAGGTCGGTGCCGGGGGTGTCTATGACCGTCACACGGGTCGAGGGTTCGTCCGAGATAGCGAAGCTGGGCGCCTTGTGGGTGCCGCTGTGTGTGATGTGGCTGGTCACAGGCCACTCCCTGCCGTTGTCAGCGGATGAGGTGACCAGAGTGGGGGTGCCGCAAGGCCCCGACTGACACGAGTTGGTGATAGCCGGGGCCAGGGCCTTACGAGGTGCTGTCAGACGCCCAGCCAGGTGCCGTAGGAGAGGAAGCTGTCGGGCAGCTGGCGGCGGGCGGCCTCCAGGCCGGTGTAGGTGTCCCTCACCGTCTGGTGGTAGCGCGCCTGCTGCGGGGCGGCCTTCCGGGCGCGGAGGAGGTTGTCGAACGACGCGTCCAGGTCGCCGGTCCAGAGATGCGCTCGCGCGAGTTCCGCGTAGTGGTGGGCCTTTCGCGACTTGGGCCAGTCCTGCGGGATCTCGACGCTGCGTCCGGTCCGTGCGGCGTCCCCGTACTCGTCCAGTTCGGCCAGGACGCTCACCCGGTGGACCTTCACGTTGGTGGGGCCGAAGGACAGGTAGTGCACGGTGGGCGCTTCACCGGTGCGGGTGGCGATCCGTTCGGCCTCGGACAGGTGGATCTCGGCGGTCGTCTTGTCTTTCGAGCGACCGGCCATGACCGATGCGCCGAGGTGCAGCTGGCCGGTCACGACCTCGCGTTCCTGTCCTGGGTCGGCCTGTTCCAGAAGGCTCAGGCCGAGGGCGGTGAGACGCTGGCCGGTGCGGTACTGGCCGTCGCGGAGGTACGTGAGGGCGCGCATGTACCGGTAGATGCCGCCGAGGGCGGCGCTGGAAGCGCGTTCGGCGGCCCAGTCCATGCGGGCCAGGGCGATGGTGGCCAGGTCGCCGTAGCCGAGTTTGGTGGCGATGTCGTAGGCGGTTCGGTAGGTGCTGGCCAGCAGGAGCCAGCGTTCGTGCCCGGGTGCCGCGTGAGCGGAGGTGGTGGCCTCCAGGACGAGGCCGGGAACGGCGGCGGCTGCCTGCTTGATCTCCCCGGCGCGGACGGCGACGAGAAGCGATTCGGCGTCGGCGGCAAGGAGTTGATGGGGGCGGGGGGTGATCTCCGGATCGGCGCCGAGATCGTAGACGTCCAGGGCTTCGCGGATCGGCTGGACGAGGACGTCCAGTTGGTCCTCGCGGAGTTCGGCGGCGTACGGCTGGCCGAGGACCGTGGCTACGTCGACACGGAGTGCGCGGGCCACCTGGGCGATGACGTATGGGGATGCCGGCTTCACGCCCTGCTCCGCCTTCGTCAGGGTGGAGTAGGGGACTTGGGAGAGATCGGAGAGGGCCTTCTGGGTCAGGCCGTGCTGCAGGCGAAGCCGCTTGATGCGTGCGCCGGTGTGGTCGTGCGGGAGAGCGTGCATGCTGTTGCTCCGTTCTGACTCGACACCGGCAACAGTATCCGGGTGCGACGGGCCTCCTTTCGGCCGCGAAAGTAAGCCGCGCAACTGCTCGGTGGGGGAAGCGGAATGGGGGGTTTTCGTTCGTTGAGCGGAGGTTGTGTGCCGCTCAACGGACAACGGCAGGTCAAATCCTTGTTGCGTACCTGTCACTTCGGCCAATCTGCTGGCACTCTCTCAGCCAGTCCCCCCACGGCTATCAAGGAGTGACCTTCCCCATGTCCTCATTCCGCACCCCCCGCACCATGCGTGCCGCCGCGATCGTCGCCTCCGCGGCCATGGTCGCCATCGCCGTCCAGACCGGTTCCGCCAGTGCGTCCGCCGAGCGGGAGGCCGGGGCCACCGCGCTCACGCTGTCCGCCGGGGCGCGTGCCCAGGCGATCGGTGAGGCGCAGAACGGCGCCGCCGACACCGCGCGCGCCATCGGGCTCGGCGGCGACGAGCGCCTCGTGGCGCGGGACGTCGTCAAGGACGCCGACGGTACGGTCCACACCCGCTACGAGCGCACCTACGGGGGCCTGCCCGTCCTCGGCGGTGACCTCGTCGTCCACCAGAAGAAGGACGGCAGCCGCAAGACCGACAAGGCCGTCGAGGCGAAGATAGCCCCGGCCGGTGCGCGTTCCGCGCTGCGCGCGGCGCCCGCCGGTGCGCGTCAGGTCGTGTGGGCCGCGACCGGCAAGCCGGTCTTCGCCTACGAGGCCGTCGTCACCGGTAAGCAGGCCGACGGCACGCCCAGCGAGCGGCACGTCATCACGGATGCCGCGACCGGTGCCGAGCTGTACTCCTACGAGGCCATCGACACCGGCGTCGGGACCAGCGAGTACTCCGGCTCCGTCACCCTCGGCACCGCGCCCAGCGGTTCGGCGTTCAGCCTGACCGACACCGCGCGCGGCGGGCACAAGACCTACGACCTGAACGGCGCCACCTCCACCGCGACGGGCACCCTGTTCACCGACGCGGACGACAAGTGGGGCGACGGCACCCCGTCGAACCGCCAGACCGCCGCCGTCGACGCCCACTACGGCGCGGCCGTCACCTGGGACTTCTACAAGTCGGAGCTCGGCCGCAACGGTATCGCCGGCGACGGCAAGGCCGCCTACTCCCGCGTCCACTACGGCAACGCCTACGTCAACGCGTTCTGGTCCGACAGCTGCTTCTGCATGACCTACGGCGACGGCCAGAACAACCAGAAGCCGCTGACCGCGCTGGACGTGGCCGGCCACGAGATGAGCCACGGCCTGACCGCCGCCACGGCCAAGCTCAACTACAGCCGCGAGTCGGGCGGTCTGAACGAGGCCACCAGCGACATCTTCGGCACGTCGGTGGAGTTCTTCGCCAACAACGCCTCCGACCCCGGTGACTACCTCATCGGCGAGAAGATCGACATCCGGGGCGACGGCTCCCCGCTGCGCTACATGGACAAGCCCAGCAAGGACGGCGCCTCCGCCGACTACTGGTCCAAGACGGTGGGCCGGCTCGACGTCCACAACTCGTCCGGTGTCGCCAACCACTTCTTCTACCTTCTGTCGGAGGGCAGCGGGGCGAAGACCGTGAACGGTGTGGCGTACAACTCGCCCACCTACGACGGTTCCACCGTCGCGGGCATCGGCCGGACCAAGGCGTACAAGATCTGGTACAAGGCCCTCTCGACCTACATGACCTCGACCACCGACTACGCGGGCGCCCGTGCGGCGACCCTGAAGGCGACGGCCGACCTGTACGGCGCGACGGGCGTGGAGTACCAGCAGGTGGCGGCCGCGTGGACGGCCGTCAACGTCAAGTGAGGTGAGTGTTGATGCCGGTCCGGGTCCTCAGGTCATGAGGGCCCGGACCGGCATCGCTATGTAGAGGGCGAGGAGGCCGACGGCTGCCAGCCGAGGTGGCCGCCGTCCACCGTGCCCGTGAGGTACGGGAGGACGGCCGCCAGGACCGCCGTGATGGCGGCGGCGTGCACCGTCTGGGCGAACGGGGACCATGCCTGTTCCTGGAGGCCGTCCGCCTCCGCCGCTACGGATACGGGCAGCATGCAGGTCAGGACCAGGAGCAGCCCGAAGGCCGCCGGCGCCACCCCGCGCAGGGTGGGGCCCCAGTCGCGCTTGACGTAGCGGTCGAGCGGCTCGTCGGTGCCCACCAGGCCGCCCAGCTCCGGGGCGGTGGGGGCCCAGAGGATGCGGACCTGGTTGCCCGGCTCGGGCCGGTGCGGGGTGAAGGCCCGCTCGGAGCGGACCCGGCTGCCCTGGGGCGTGGTGACGACGAGGGTGGTGTGATAGCCCACCCGTTCCTCTTCGCCGTTCAGCAGCTCGCGGACGTCAGAGACCTGCGCCACGGTCGCCGTCGTGTACGCGGCTCCCGCCTGGAGGAGGGAGCGGACGTACGGCGAGCCGTGGGAGGTGCCCAGGACGTTCATCGCCGCGATCGCCAGGACGACCAGCGACCAGACCGCGCTCTGGCGCAGGAAGACCCACGCCGCGCTCTCGTACTCGCGGTCCGCGAGCCGTCGTAGGACGCCGGGCCCTCCGCCCTTGGCCAGGGAGACGGGCTTCTCCGGGCTGAACGGCATCCAGCAGTACTCCTCGTCGGACCACCACAGCCACAGCGCGAGGACCTGGACATCGCCTGGGGGTCGTCGCCTCAGTCGCAGGTGTTGAGCATCTCGATGAGCTTCGGGCGTTCGGTGGTGCTTGATCACATCACGGGGTGTAGTGACAGCGGCACGTCCCGGGACAACACGGCTAGGCCGTCTGGACCTCGGGTTCACCTGCGAAAACGGCACTGCGCGGGGTCGGGGGATCGGCTTGGGCGGGTATGTCGGAAACAATTCTGCAATCTCTTGCGCAAGGTCTTGCAACACTTCGGGGCGCCCCCTACGGTCGCCTGCAACCCCCCACACCTCTCCCGCCAGGAGGTTCCCCGCATGTCCCGATCCGAGAGAGGGGCGCGGAGCGGCAGAGTCGCGTTCGCGGCCGCCGTCTTCGCCGCCTCGGCCCTCACCGCCTCGGCCCCGCCCGCCTCCGCCGCCCCGCCCGGGGACAAGGACGTCACCGCCGTGCTGTTCGAGTGGCGGTTCGACTCCGTCGCCAAGGCGTGCACCGAGAGCCTCGGCCCCGCCGGGTACGGGTACGTCCAGGTCTCGCCGCCGCAGGAGCACGTCCAGGGGCCCCAGTGGTGGACCTCGTACCAGCCCGTCAGCTACAAGATCGCCGGACGGCTCGGGGACCGGGCCGCCTTCCAGCGGATGGTCGGCACCTGCCACGCCGCCGGGGTCAAGGTCGTCGCCGACTCCGTCATCAACCACATGGCCGCCGGTGACGGCGTCGGGACCGGCGGGTCCTCCTACACGAAGTACGACTATCCGGGCCTCTACTCGGGCGCCGACATGGACGACTGCCGGGCGACGATCTCCACCTACCAGGACCGGGCCAACGTCCAGAACTGCGAGCTCGTCCAGCTCGCCGACCTCGACACCGGCGAGGAGCACGTGCGGGGGCGGATCGCCGCCTACCTCAACGACCTGCTGTCGCTGGGCGTCGACGGCTTCCGCGTCGACGCCGCCAAGCACATGCCCGCCGCCGATCTCGCCGACATCAAGTCCCGGCTCACCGACCCGAACGCCTACTGGAAGCAGGAGGCGATATACGGGGCCGGCGAGGCCGTGCAGCCGAGCGAGTACCTCGGCAACGGGGACGTGCAGGAGTTCCGGTACGCCCGCGACCTGAAGCGGGTCTTCCAGGGGGAGAAGCTCGCCTACCTGAAGAACTTCGGCGAGGCGTGGGGGTACATGCCGAGTGGCCGGTCCGCCGTCTTCGTCGACAACCACGACACCGAGCGCGTCGGCGACACCCTCAACTACAAGGACGGCGCGAACTACACCCTCGCCTCCGTCTTCATGCTGGCCTGGCCCTACGGCTCCCCGGACGTGCACTCCGGCTACGAGTGGACCGACAAGGACGCCGGCCCGCCCAACGGGGGCACCGTCAACGCCTGTTACAGCGACGGGTGGAAGTGCCAGCACGCCTGGCCGGAGATCTCCTCCATGGTGGGCCTGCGCAACACCGCCCGGGGGCAGGCCGTCACCGACTGGTGGGACAACGGCGGGAACCAGATCGCCTTCGGACGCGGGACCAAGGCGTACGTGGCCCTCAACCACGAGGGCGCGCCGCTGACCCGGACCTTCCAGACCTCCCTGCCCGGCGGGGACTACTGCGACGTCCAGAGCGGCCGCGCGGTCAGCGTCGACTCCGGCGGCCGGTTCACCGCCACGCTCGCCCCGCAGACCGCCCTCGCCCTGCACACCGGCGCCCGCACCTGCGCCGGGAACCCCGCCGCCCCCGCCGGGGCCTCGTTCGCCGTCAACGCCACCACCGTCCCCGGCCAGAACGTCTACGTCACCGGCGACCGGGCGGAGCTCGGCAACTGGAACACCGGCGCAGCCCTCAAGCTCGACCCGGCCTCCTACCCCGTCTGGAAGCTCGACGTCACCCTCCCCGCCGGGACCGCGTTCTCCTACAAGTACGTCCGCAAGGACGCCTCCGGGAACGTCACCTGGGAGAGCGGGGCCAACCGCTCCGCCACCGTCCCGGCCAACGGCAAGGTCACCCTGACCGACACCTGGCGCAACTGACCCCGCGCCCCCCGACCAGGGCCGCCCGGCACCCCTGACCCTGCCGCGCCGGGCGGCCCTCACCCTCCCCGAGGAGACACCCCTTGATACGCCCCGCAGCGGGGACCGTCGCCGCCGCCCTGGCCGCGACCGTCCTGACGGCCCTGCCCCCCGGCGCGGCCGCCGCCACGCCCCCGGCCCCGCCCTCGGACGCGAAGCTCGCCGCCGAGCCCGCCCGGCACGACCTGACCCGCGAGCAGTTCTACTTCGTCCTCCCGGACCGCTTCGCGAACGGCGACCCGCGCAACGACACCGGCGGCCTGACCGGCACCCGGCTCCAGACCGGCCTGGACCCGACCGACAAGGGCTTCTACCAGGGCGGGGACCTCAAGGGGATCACCGACCGGCTCGACTACATCAAGGGGCTCGGGACCACGGCCATCTGGCTGGCCCCGATCTTCAAGAACCAGCCCGTGCAGGGTGAGGGGGCGAACTCCTCGGCCGGCTACCACGGCTACTGGATCACCGACTTCACCCAGGTCGACCCGCACTTCGGCACCAACGCCGACCTGGCCCGCCTCATCGACAAGGCGCACGGCAAGGGGATGAAGGTCTTCTTCGACGTCATCACCAACCACACCGCCGACGTCGTCGACTACGAGGAGGGCTCGCACGACTACCTGTCGAAGGGCGCCTTCCCCTACCTGACCAAGGACGGGGTCCCCTTCGACGACGCGGACTACGCCGACGGGAAGCAGAAGTTCCCCGCCGTCGACGCCGCCCGCACCTTCCCCCGTACGCCCTTCGTCCCCGCCGCGAAGAAGGACCTCAAGTCCCCGGCCTGGCTCAACGACCCGGCGATGTACCACAACAGGGGCGACTCCACCTTCGCCGGGGAGTCGGCCGGGCAGGGGGACTTCGCCGGGCTCGACGACCTGTGGACCGAGCGCCCCGAGGTCGTCAGCGGCATGGAGAAGATCTACGAGAAGTGGGTCCGCGACTTCGCCGTCGACGGCTTCCGCATCGACACCGTCAAGCACGTGAACATGGACTTCTGGACCCAGTGGGCCACCGCCCTCGACCAGTACGCGGCCAGGCACGGCCGCAAGGACTTCTTCATGTTCGGCGAGGTCTACTCCGCCGACACCGCCGTCACCTCCCCCTACGTGACCCGCGGCCGTCTCGACGCCACCCTCGACTTCCCGCTCCAGGACGCGATCCGCGCCTACGCCTCCCAGGGCGCCCCCGCCGGACGCCTCGCCTCCGTCCTCGGCGACGACTACCGGTACACGACCGACAAGGCCAACGCCTACGAGCAGGTGACCTTCCTCGGCAACCACGACATGGGCCGCTTCGGCTCCTTCCTCAAGCAGGACCGGCCCGGCGCCGGAGAGCCCGAGCTGCTGGACCGCTACCGGCTCGCCAACGAGCTGATGTTCCTCTCCCGCGGCAACCCGGTCGTGTACTCCGGCGACGAGCAGGGCTTCACCGGCTCCGGCGGCGACAAGGACGCCCGCCAGCCCCTCTTCGCGACCCGGATCGCCGACTACCTCGACGACGACGAGCTGGGCACCACCCGCACCGCCGCGAGCGACGCCTACGACACGGAGCACCCGCTCTACCGGCAGATCAGTGCTCTCTCGAAGCTGGTCAAGGACCACCCGGCCCTGCGCGACGGCGTCCAGAGCGAGCGCCTCTCCGACGGCGGCGTCTACGCCTTCGCCCGCACCGACCCCAAGACCCGCACCGAGTACCTGGTCGCCGCCAACAACGCCGCCGAGCCGCGCACCGTCCAGCTCGACGCCCCCGCCGGCGCCGGCTACCGCACCCTCTACGGCGGCCCCGGCACACCGGCCTCCCTCTACTCCACCGGCCTGACCACCGCCTCCCCGTCGGGCAAGCTCACCGTCACCGTCCCCGCCCTCGCCACCACCGTCCTGCGGGCCACCACCCCCCTCCCCACTCCCGCCACCGGACCCGCCCTCACCCTCACGCCCCCGGCCCCCGGCGCCACCGGCACCGTGGAGCTGTCCGCCGGAGTCTCGGGCGGCCCGCTGAACCGCGTCGTGTTCGCCGCGCAGACGGGCGCCGGCCCCTGGAAGGTCCTCGGCTCCGCCGACCACGCCCCCTACAAGGTCACCCAGTCCCTCGACGCCACCACCCCCGCCGGCACCGCCCTGCGCTACAAGGCCGTGGCCGTCGACGCGACCGGCCGCACCGCCTCCGCGCTCGCCGCGACCACCGCCGGACAGACCCCGCCGCCCACACCCCCCACCGCCACCCAGCGGGACTACGCCGTCGTCCACTACAACCGCCCCGACGGGAACTACACCGACTGGCGGCTGTACGCCTGGGGCGACCTCGCCGACGGCGAAGCCACCCCCTGGCCGCAGGGGCACCCCTTCACCGGCCGCGACGCCTACGGGGCCTTCGCGTACGTCCGCCTGAAGCCCGGCGCCTCCACCCTCGGCTACCTCGTCATCGACAAGGACGGCACCAAGGACGTCGCCGCCGACCGCACCCTCGACCTCACCCGCACCGGCGAGGTCTGGCTGGAACAGGGCAAGGAGGCCGCCCGCACCGACCGCCCCGCCTACCCGCCCCAGGACCAGGCCAAGGCCGTCCTCCACTACCAGCGCCCCGACGGCGCCTACGACGGCTGGGGCCTGCACGTGTGGACCGGCGCCGCCACCCCCACCGACTGGTCCAGGCCCCTGCTCCCCGTCCGCACCGACTCCTACGGGGCCGTCTACGAGGTCCCCCTCGCCCCCGGCGCCACCAGCCTGAGCTACATCCTCCACAAGGGCGACGAGAAGGACCTCCCCGCCGACCAGTCCCTCGACCTCAGGGCCACCGGCCACGAGGTGTGGATGCTCGGCGGCCGCGAGAAGTACCTCCTCCCGCAGGCCGCCGGATCCGGCGCCGCCCTCGACCTCACCAAGGCCGAGGCCGTCTGGATCGACCGCGACACCGTCGCCTGGAACGCCCCCGCGGCCGCCGCCTCCGCCCAGCTCCTCGCCTCCCACGACGGCCGGATCACCGCCGACGGCGGCGTCCTGCACGAAGCCGGCGCCCCGTGGCTGCGCCTGAACCGGACCACCCTCACCCCCGCCCAGAAGCAGAAGTTCCCGCACCTGGCCGCGTACACCGCCTTCACCGTCGACCCCCGCGACCGCGACCGGGTCCGCGACGCCCTGCGCGGCCAGCTCGTCGCCAGCGCCCGCGCCGCGAACGGCGCCGTCCTCGCCGCCACCGGCGTCCAGCTCGCCGGCGTCCTCGACGACCTCTACGCCGGCAGCGCGAAGAGCACCCCCCTCGGCCCCGTCTTCAAGGACGGCCGCCCCACCCTCTCCGTCTGGGCCCCCACCGCCCAGCAGGTCGCCCTCGAACTCGACGGCCGCACCGTCCCCATGCACCGCGACGACACCAGCGGCGTCTGGTCCGTGCGCGGCGAACGCTCCTGGACCGGCAAGCCCTACCGCTACGCCGTCACCGTCTGGGCCCCCAGCACCCGGCAGATCGTCCGCAACCTCGTCACCGACCCCTACTCCACCGCCCTGACCACCGACTCCGCCCGCAGCCTCGCCGTCGACCTCGCCGACCCGAAGCTCGCCCCGGCCGGCTGGCGCGACCTGCGCAAGCCCGCCGCCGTCCCCTTCACCAGCGCCCAGATCCAGGAACTCCACATCCGCGACTTCTCCGTCGCGGACCCGACGAGCAAGCACCCCGGCCAGTACCTGGCCTTCACCGACACCGACTCCGCCGGCATGCGCCACCTGCGCGAACTGGCCGCCGCCGGAACCTCCTACGTCCACCTCCTGCCGGCCTTCGACTTCGGCAGCGTCCCCGAGGACCCGAAGAACCGCACCGCGCCCGCCTGCGACCTCAAGGCCCACGCCCCCGACTCCGAAGCCCAGCAGGCCTGCGTGACGGCCGCCGCCGCCAAGGACGGCTTCAACTGGGGCTACGACCCGCTGCACTACACCGTCCCCGAGGGCTCGTACGCGAGCGACCCGAACGGCACCGCCCGCACCGTCGAGTTCCGCAGGATGGTCCAGTCGCTGAACGGCGCCGGGCTGCGCACCGTCATGGACGTGGTCTACAACCACACCGTCGCCTCCGGGCAGGCCGACCAGTCCGTCCTCGACCGCATCGTCCCCGGCTACTACCAGCGCCTCCTCGCCGACGGCAGCGTCGCCACCTCCAGCTGCTGCTCCAACACCGCCCCCGAGAACGCCATGATGGGCCGCCTCGTCGTGGACTCCGTCGTCACCTGGGCCAAGCAGTACAAGGTCGACGGCTTCCGCTTCGACCTCATGGGCCACCACCCGAAGGCCAACATCCTCGCCGTCCGCAAGGCCCTCGACGAACTGACCGTCGCCAAGGACGGGGTCGACGGGAAGAAGATCATCCTCTACGGGGAGGGCTGGAACTTCGGCGAGGTCGCCGACGACGCCCGCTTCGTCCAGGCCACGCAGAAGAACATGGCCGGCACCGGCATCGCCACCTTCTCCGACCGCGCCCGCGACGCCGTGCGCGGCGGCGGCCCCTTCGACGAGGACCCCCGCGTCCAGGGCTTCGCCACCGGCCTGTTCACCGATCCCAACGGCTCCCCGGCCAACGGCACGCCCGAGCAGCAGCGCGCCCGCCTCCTCCACGACCAGGACCTGCTCAAGGTCGGCCTCACCGGCAACCTGGCCCCGTACGTCTTCACCGACTCCACCGGCCGGCGCACCAAGGGATCCGAGCTCGACTACAACGGCGCCCCGGCCGGCTACGCGGCCGCCCCCGGCGACGCCCTCGCCTACGCGGACGCCCACGACAACGAGTCCCTGTACGACGCCCTCGCCTACAAGCTCCCCGCCGGCACCTCCACCGCCGACCGGGCCCGGATGCAGGTCCTCGCCCTGGCCACGGCCGCCCTCTCGCAGGGACCGGCCCTCTCCCAGGCGGGCAGCGACCTGCTGCGCTCCAAGTCCCTGGACCGCAACTCCTTCGACAGCGGCGACTGGTTCAACGCCCTGCACTGGGACTGCCGCAGCGGCAACGGCTTCGGCCGGGGCCTGCCGCCCGCCGCCGACAACCGTGCCAAATGGCCCTACGCCAAGCCCCTGCTGACCGGCCCGGTCCCCGGCTGCGCGGACATCGACGGAACCTCGGCCGCCTACCGCGACCTGCTGCGGATCCGTACGAGCGAACCCGCCTTCGCCCTGACCACGGCCCAGGCGGTCCAGGACCGGCTGTCCTTCCCGCTGTCGGGCCCGGACGAGACCCCGGGCGTCCTCACCATGGCCCTCGGTGACCTCGTGGTGGTCTTCAACGCCACCCCCACCGCCCGGGCGCAGCGCCTCCCCGCCCTCGCCGGCACCGGCTACGCCCTGCACCCGGTCCAGGCGGGCGGCTCCGACCCGGCGGTCAAGGCGTCGGCGTACGACCGGGCGACGGGGGAGTTCACCGTCCCGGCGCGCACGGTCGCGGTGTTCAAGCGCTCCTGACGCACCCGCACGAAGACGGGGTGGTGCCGGCCGCGGTCCGGCACCACCCCGTCACACCGTTTCGGCTCAGACCCAGACGCGGACGGCTTCCATCCGCCGCGACTGCCCGGTCGTGCCCACGTACACCGGGTTCCCGCCCAGGGCGTTCAGCCAGCCGTAGTCCGCCACGTGCGCCTGCGCCGTCACGCTCCCGCTGCCGACCCGCAGGCCCAGCGCCTCCATCCGGCGCGACTGCCCGGTGGTCCCGACCGTCACCGCCTGGCCGTCGGCCGCGCACCGCCAGCCCTGCCAGCCGACGTCGGCCAGATGGGCGTCCGCACAGACCCCGCCGGTCCCGCTGGTCGCGACGGTGAGGGCCTCCATCCGGCGCGACTGCCCGGTGGTGCCGGCCACGGCGCCGTCGCACACCGCGGCCTGCCAGCCGACGTCCTGGACGTGGGCGGCGTAGCAGACCACCCGCGCGGCCGGCGCGAGCGCGTGGTGGCGGGCGGCCGCCGCCTGGACGTCCGCGATCACCGAGGCCGGCGCCTCGGCCACCGCCCGGTCCTTCGCCGGCGCCGGCGCCGACGGCAGCGGCTGGGCCCCGGCCACGCCCGTGGCCCCCAGTACGGCCGTCAGCGCCAGCCCTAAGACGGCGCCCGCGGACCTGCTCAACGACATGCTCATGGTGTTCCCCTCCTGGTACCGACTGGTCGAGACCATCAGTACCGGCGGGCCGGGAACCCGGGCAACCCGTCCCCGCGCGGACGGCCGAGAGCCACCCCGGCATGGCGCGCGCGGCGGGCTTGCGCCCCGGCGCCGCACCGTGCCCGCCGCCCCGCACGCCTCAGACGTCGAGGCGCCGCTCCAGCAGGATCACCCCGTACACCCGCCCGTCCTTGCCCTGCTTCGACGGGAACTCGCCCACCACCCGGTAGCCCGCGCCCTGGTAGTACGCCAGCAGCCGCGGGTTCGTCGACACGCAGTCCAGCCGCGCCCGCTCCCGCCCGGTCCGCGCGATCCGCCGCTCGGCGTGCTCCAGGATCCGCAGCCCGGCCCCCGGCGGGGCCGTCTCACGGTCCACCATCAGCCGGTGCACGTAGCCCGCGACCGGCGGCTGGACCCCCCACGCCTCCTCGTCGGACCACCACAGCTCGTACGCCCCGACCACCTGCCCGTCGCCGTCGGCGGCGAGCCACACCTCCCCCTCGCGCATCTTCGCCCGGAAGTGCGCGGCGTCCTTCTCGCCCGGCTTCCACTGGTCGATGCCCTGCTTGCGCATCCACCGGGCGGCCTGGTCGTACAGCTTCACCAGGATTCCGGCGTCCTTCTCCTCGGCCGCCCGGAACACGATCCCGTCGTCAATGATCACGCGGGCATTATCGCCAGCCGCGCGGCCGGGTCCCACCCGGCCCGCGCCCCGCCGTCACATCGCCGGTGCGCCCTCGCGCGGCCCCGGCACCAGCGCCGCCAGCCGCCCCACCAGTTCCCCGAACGGGCCGTCGGCCGGCTCGCCCGCCAGGATCCGTACGAGGATCCCCGCCATCTCCGCGTCGTACGCCGCGCTCACGGCGGCCAGCGCGGCGAAGTCGTGCACCAGCTGGAGCTCCAGCTCGGCCCGCGGGATCCGCCGCCCGTCCAGCCACAGCAGCGCCGTCGACTCGGCCAGCGACACCCAGGAGCGCACCACCAGCTCCAGCCGGGCCGGGGGCTCCTCGACGCCGATGTGCAGGAGGATCTGCTCGTACGCGGCCTGCCGCACCTCGTCGATCATCGCGTTGGCCCGGCTGCTGCCCGCGGCCGGACCGCCGCGCAGCAACGCCGAGAAGCCGGGCCCGTGTTCGTCGACGAACGCGAAGTACCGGCCCATCACCCGCAGCAGCCGCGCCCCGAGCGGCCCGTCGTGCGGTTCGACGAACCGCTCGGCCAGCTCGTCGGCGGCCCGCCGCAGCGCGGCCTCGTACAGGCTCAGCTTGCCGGGGAAGTAGTGGTAGACGAGCGGCCGGGATATGCCGGCCGCCGCCGCGATCTCGTCGATCGACACGTCGTCGGGGGAGCGGTGGCTGAACAGCTCCAGGGCAACCCCGATCAGCTGCTGCCGCCGCTCCTCGACACCCATCCTGCGCCGCACCCCGGTCGTCATGCCGAACACCCTACTTCGAGGGCGGGCGGCCCACTTGCTCAGAGGTCCAGCGTGAGCCGGTCCGAGGCGGCCCGGGAGACGCACAGCAGCATGGAGTCCGCGCGTTCCCCGTCGGTCAGGAGCTCGTCGCGGTGGTCGACCGCGCCCGCCAGCACCCGGTGCCGGCAGGTCCCGCAGAAGCCCTGCTCACAGGAGTACGGGGTGTCCGGCAGGACCCGGCGGACCGCGCTCAGCGCCGACTCGCCGGCCCCGACCTCCACCGCGCCGCCCGTGCGGGCGAGTTCGACGGTGAAGGGCCGCGCCGGTCCGGTCGCCGCCGCGCCGAACCGCTCCAGGTGCACCGCCGACGGGTCCGGGGCGGCCGCCGCGACGGCCTCCATCAGCGGGTCCGGGCCGCAGCAGTACACCAGGGTGCCCGGCCGGAGCGCGGCCAGCGGGGCCAGGTCGGGCAGGCCGTCCTTGTCCTGCGCGACGACCGTGACCCGGTCCCCGTAGGCGGCGAGTTCGGGCAGGAACGGCATCGAGGCGCGCGAACGGCCCCCGTACAGCAGGGTCCAGTCGGCGCCGGCGGCGGTGGCCGCGCGGAGCATGGGCAGCACCGGGGTGATGCCGATGCCGCCCGCGACGAAGGCGTACGAGGCGGCGGGCAGCAGCTCGAACCGGTTGCGCGGCGCCCGTACGTCCAGCCCGGCGCCCTCCACCAGCCGGGCGTGCGCCTCGCGGGAGCCCCCGCGCCCGTCCTCGACCAGCCGGACCGCGATCGTGTAGCGGCCCGCGTCGGCCGGGTCCCCGCACAGCGAGTACTGGCGCACCAGCCCCGACGGCAGCCGTACGTCCACGTGCGAGCCGGGGGTCCAGCCCGGCAGCTCGTCGGACTCCAGCACCAGCCGCAGCACCCCCTCGGCGGGCTCGGTGCGCGAGACGATCAGGGTGCGCAGCCAGCGGCGCGGGGAGTGGCCCGATACGGGGGTCTCCAGTGCGGGGAGGGGCCACAGGGGGGAGCGGCCGATGCGCCTGCGCAGCGCGCGCCGGGTGAGGACGGCGGCCCCCGCCACCGCCGTGACGGCCAGGGCCCGCCTCACGGCCGCACCCCGCCGTTGGCGCCGGGAGAGGAGGCCAGGTAGGCCACCGCCTGGGCGGTGGAACCTTCCTGCGAGGGGTGGTACGTCCGCGAGAGGTAGGTCGGGATGGACCTCACCATCGCCCCCGTCGAAGGCAAGACCCCCTTCCGCCCCGCCCGGTGGAACTGGCCGAAGGAGGCCTTGCCGCCGGGGCGCTGGGGGTCGTTCTCCATGAAGAAGCGGGCGCCGCGCTGCCACAGGAACACCAGGGCGGCGAAGGCGGTGGCCCAGGTCCGGGCCCGGCGGCGGTAGTTGCCGTCCACGTGCATGAACAGGTCGAAGGCGACCGAGCGGTGCTCGACCTCCTCCGCGCCGTGCCAGCGCAGCAGGTCCAGCATCATCGGATCGGCGCCGCGCCGGTCCAGCTCCCGGGCGTTGAGCACCCAGTCGCCGAGGAAGGCCGTGTAGTGCTCGATCGCCGCGATCATCGCGACGCGCTCCATCAGCCACCACTTCCGGGCCCGGCCGGGCGGCAGGGTGCGGTCGCCGAGGAGCTTCTCGAAGAGCCAGTCGACCTGCGCGGTGTACGGGGTGGGGTCGAGGCCGAGGCGCTTGAGGTGAGGGAGCACGTCGTCGTGCGCGGCGGCGTGCATGGCCTCCTGCCCGATGAACCCGACGACGTCCGCCCGCAGCCGCTCGTCCGTGATGTACGGGAGCACCTGCTTGTAGACGTGCACGAACCAGCGCTCACCGGCGGGCAGCAGCAGGTGCAGCACGTTGATGGTGTGCCCGGCGAAGGGCTCGCCGGGCAGCCAGTGCAGCGGAGTGTCCTCCCAGGAGAAGGAGACGTTCCGCGCCTGGAGGTCTATGTGTTCCGACGCCACGGGGGCGGGCGCGAGCGGCGTATTAGACATGGCGTCAATGTACTGAGGGGTACGCCCGAGGAAAACCCCTCGGCACGGCCGAATCCCCCAGGAGCACGGGGAACCGCGCGCTCAGCCACGCGACACGCCCACCCCCTAGCGGAGCGCCCCGGCCTTGCTCCCGTCCGTCAGCTTCCCCGAGAGGTCCACCTGCGCCCCCTCCGGCGCCTTCACCGCCAGCCGGTTCCCGTTCGCGCTGCCGTTCACCCCGCTGCCCGTCGCCGTCAGGGAGGTGAACTGCGCGCTCCCCGCCGCCAGGACGTACCACTGCCCCGCCCGGGACTTCCACAGCACCCCGGCCAGCACCCTCGGCTCCCGCGGCCCGCACGCCGGCGACCCCTCCGCCTTGGCCGCCTGCGCCGCCAGCGGAGCCCCCGGAGCCAGGAACTGCACCTGGACCCGGTCCGCCGCCCCCTGCCAGGTCTCCGCCCGGCTGCACAGCCAGGTCGCCGCCCCGTCGCCCTCCGGCAGCGGCTGCTTCGCGTACGTCCACGCGTTGACGGACCGCACCCCGTGCGAGCGCACCGACGCCAGCAGGCACGCCGTCTTCGACCACTCGCCGAGCTCCGCCGCCTCCGTCACGTCCCGCGCGGCGCCCGGCGCGCCCGAGGTCAGCCGGGCCGGGGTCAGCTCGCCCAGGTCGGTGACCAGCCGGGTGGCCCCGTCACCGGTCAGGGCCAGCGCGTTCCAGCCGGTGCACTCGCCGTTCGCCGCCGGCCCCAGCACCGGCGGGGTCAGCCCGTCCGGGGTGAGCTTCAGCGCGGCCGGCTCCTCACCCGGCTTCAGCAGGTCGCGCACCGCCGCCCCGCTGACCCAGGGGGCCGTCAGATAGCGGACGTTGCCGTCGACCCGGCTCAGCACCAGGGCCGTCGCCGTGTCCGCCGTCGCCCCGTCGGTCCGGGCGAAGTCCAGGGCCGCGCCGGCCGTCCCGCTGCGCGGCTCGGCGTACCGCACCACCCGCAGCCCGTCGTACAGCAGCACCACCACCGCCTGGTCGACCGTACCCGCGAACAGCAGCTGCGGCGGTCCCATCGGCGGCCCCGACGGGGTCCCCGGGGTGGCCGACACCACCACCGCCTTCCCGGGCCGGGCCCACACCGCCAGTGCCCGCCGCAGCAGTTCGGTGTCCCCGGCCCGGTCGCCGCGCGCGGGCCAGGCGGAGTAGTCCGTACGGGAGGACGTGCGCCACGCGGCGGGCGCGACCCGCACCAGCTGGCCCGGGTCGAGGGCCTGCTCCGCCGCCGCGTTGCGCGCGTACGGCGGGGCGGCGGGGCCGTCCGCGCCCCAGCCGCCGCCCGGCAGCGCCAGCAGCGCCCCGCACACCGCGAGGGCGGCCGCCCCGGCCACGGCCGCCCGCGCGAACCGGCGGCGGCGCAGCAGGTCGGTGGGCCGGGCCTGGAGCACGCAGGGGTCGAACTCGGGGGAGGCGAACAGGGCGTCGTGCGCCGGGTCACCCGACTCCGCGACCGCCGCCGCCGGGTCGGCCACCCCGGCCTCCGCCAGCACCCGCAGCACGTCCGGCTCCGCCAGCCCCTCCAGCGCCCGCAGGACGCACGCCGCCCGGCCCGGGCCGTTCAGGGTCGCCAGCCACTGGTCCAGGGCCAGCTCCTCGGCCCCGCCCGCCCGGGGGAACAGCCGCAGTCCCCACACCTGCGGGAGCAGCGCCGGCAGCTGCCCGCGCAGCGGGAGCGCCTTGAAGGTCAGCGGGATCCCGGCCTCCAGGGCGGACCGCAGCACCCGCAGCCGCACGTACGCGTACCCGGACTCAGGCCCGCCCAGCCCGCCCCGCTGCGCCGGCACCCCGCCCTGCACCGCCCCGGGGTCGGCGGCCCGCCGCCCGCGCGGCAGCGCCCGCTGGGTCAGCGAGTGGGCGGTGAGCACCCGCCGGTTGCGGCCGAGTGCGGGCGGCAGCACCAGATAGGCGAGCCGCACCAGCCGCGGGTAGTGCTCGACGATGGCGGCCTCGGCCTGCTCGACGTCGGGGGGCAGGGGGCGGGTGGCGGTATCCGGCGCAGTCACGTTCAGCAGAACGAGCGAATCGTGGGATGGTCACCCGCACCGGCGCACACGTTCGGACGAACCGGACGCCCCGGGCGTGACGTCCGGCGGGAGCGGCCGGACCCGGCCGGTCAGGCGACGAGGCGGGCGCGCAGCGCCTCGACCGTCTCGTCCGGGACGCCGAGGCCCTCGCGGACGTACTTCTCCATCGACCCGTAGCGGATCCGGACCTCGTCCAGGCCCGCCTCCAGGTACGAGGGGAACACGCCGATCAGCGCCAGCGCGATGTCCGGGTCCCCGCCGGCGGCGGTGAAGCCCTCGATCAGCGGGGCGAAGGCCGCCTTCACCGCCGGGTTCACCGACAGGTACTCGGCCATCAGGGTGTCGTCGTCGGCGCCGAGCAGCGACAGCACCACCGTCGCGCCCCAGCCCGTACGGTCCTTGCCGGCGGTGCAGTGGAACAGCAGCGGGCCGGCCTGCGGGTCGGCGGCCTCGGTCAGCAGCGTCCGGTACGCCGAGTGCGCGGAGGCGGTGCTGACGAAGGACCGGTAGACGGACCCGAACAGGGCCTGCGCCTTGCCGCCACCCAGGTGCTCCTCCGCCACCACCGGGTCCACGAGGAGGTCCTTGAGCTGGGCCGCGGCGGGCGTCCGGGACTCGCTCATCTTGTCCGCCAGGACGTCGCGCACCAGCAGGCGGACGCCGTCCGGTATCCGGTCCGGGTGGTCGGCGCGCTCGGCGTCGCTGCGCAGGTCGATGACGGTGCGCAGGCCCAGCGCGGCCACCGCCGGGTCGGCGGCGGGGTCGAGCCGGTCGAGGGCGCCCGACCGCAGCAGGAGGCCGGAGCGGACGGTGCGGCCGCCGGTCAGCGGGGTGCCACCGAGGTCGCGGAGGTTGGCGACGGTGGTGGAGGGCTTGGCGGTCATCGTGGCGGCTCCAGCGTTCTGCGGTCAGCGCGCGGTCGGGGAGGGCCCGGCCGCGCGGGGTGAGGTGACTCGTGTCAAGCGTGGTCGCGCAGCGGTGGCGGCCGCTGTCGCACCGGGGTGCTCAGATATGAGTGATTTTCCGATGGTTTGATCCGGAAAGACAATCGACGGCGAAGGAGACCCCCATACCGAGCCCCAGCGCCACCAGGTGGCCGGCGTCGGTGAAGGTGCGTTCGCGCCGCAGCACCGGGCGTATGGCGAGCGCCAGCAGCCCGGCCCGCACCGTCGTGCGTACGGCGCCGCGCGGCAGGGCCGAGGTCAGCGCGCCGAGGACGGCGTTGAACCCGTAGCTCGTGCCGACGTCCACGGCGCGGCGGGTCTCACGGTCGGCCGTGCGGCGCAGCACCCCGTAGACGAGGAGCGTCGCCGAGGCGTGCCCGAAGAGGAAGACGGCTGCCGTCCACCAGGCCCCGTACGCGTACTCCGCGTAGCCCAGCACCGCGACCAGCAGCAGGGCGTACGGCAGCGGCATGGGCTCCTCGACGACGAGCGCGCTGCTCAGCAGGGTCTCCCAGCGGCCGCCGTCGAGGTTGTCGACGTTCGTCGAGCAGTCGCGCAGCATCCGCTCCCGCTCGGCCGGGGCCAGCCGCTCCAGGGCGTGGGCCCCGAGCTGGACCCCGCCGGTGTAGAGCGCGCCCAGCGGCCCCAGGCGCGGCTTCGACCATGACCATGGCTGTGGATTCACCCGTCCATGATCGGATACGGGTCCCGCGCGTGCGGCGGCGGGCCCCGTGAGAGCATGACCGGGACATGTCTGATCCCCGCCCCCGCGTGCCGATGCGCGCCCCGCGCGCCGCGATGTTCGCGGCGGTGTGCGTGGCGCTGGCCGCCGTGGGCCACGTCCACATGTCGGGGGAGGACATCCCCCTCGGATGGCTCCTCGGAGCCTTCGCCGCCACCGCCGCCCTCGCCTGGACGGCCGCCGGCCGCCGCCGTGGCCCGCTGGGCATCACCGCGTCCCTGCTGGCGGTCCAGGCGGCGCTGCACACGACGTTCTCCACCGCCCAGGGCCACGGCTCCGCCCCGATGGCGGGCCACCACCCGATGCCGGGCCGGCTCCGCCCGCCGACAACCACCCCGGCGGACGGACCGGGCCCCGCGTCCGGCCTGACCGAAGGAACGGCTTCCGCCGCCGGGACGGCCCACGCGGGCGCGGCCCATGGCTCGGGTCTGGCGGACGGGCTGGGCCCGGCCGCCGGGACGGCGCACTCGGGCGCGGCCCATGCTTCGGGTCTGGCTGACGGGCTGGGCTCGGTCGCCGGGACGGCGCATGCGGCCGGATCGGGCATGGCCGACGGGATGGCTTCCGTCGCCGGGACGGCCCACGCGGGCATGGCCCACGCCTCCGGTCTGGGGGACGGGCTGGCTTCGGCCTCCGGCATGGCCCATTCCGGCGCGGCCCATGCGGCCGGTCTGGCGGACGGGATGGCCTCCGCGTCCGGGATGGCCCATTCCGGCGCGGCCCATGCCTCCGGCGTCGCCGACGGCATGGGTTCCGCCGCCGGGATGGCCGACGGCACGGGTTCCCTGGCCGGGATGGCCGACGGCATGGGCGGCGGGCTCGCCGATCTGCTCCAGATGGCCGGGCACGGCGGCTTCGGGATGCTCGCCGTGCACCTGATCGCCGGGCTCTTCTGCGCCGTCTGGCTCGCCTGGGGCGAAGCCGCCGTGTTCCGGCTGGCCGGGGCCCTCGGGGCCACCGCCCTGCTGGCCGCCCGGCCGCTCGCCCGCGTCCTCGCGCTGCTGCGCGCCCGGATCGCCCCCGTGCCGCGCCCGCCCGCGCACCGGCCCCCGTACGAACGGCCGCGCCGCCTGCGCGGAGCCGTACACGCGCATACGGCCGTCCGCCGGGGCCCGCCCCGTCGGTGGAACACGCGCACCACGGCCCTCCGGCCGCTTCCCGCCCGCGCCTGACCGGCGCACCCTCCGCCACGGCGAGGGGGCGGCGAGACCGGGGGCCGATTCCCCCGTTTCGCCGAACCCTAGGACCGACATGTCCCTTGACGACCTCACGGGCGCCCCCGCACGGGCCACCGAGGCCGACCCCGAGCCCACACCCACCCCCGACACCGCACCCGGCGCCGCCCCCGACACCGACGCCGCCCCCACCCGCGCGACCGGCGGAGCCACCGGCTGGGCCGCCGTGCGGCCGCTGCTCCTGCGGATGCACTTCTACGCCGGGCTCCTCATAGCCCCGGTGCTCTTCCTCGCCGCCGCCACCGGCCTGCTGTACGCCGGTTCCTGGCAGGCCGAGCGGATCCTCTACTCCCACGAACTGACCGTCGACCGGGTCGGCGAGGCCGCCGTCCCCCTCGGTACCCAGGTCAAGGCCGCCAAGGCCGCCGAACCCCGGGGCAAGGTCGTCGGCGTGTGGCCCGCGCCCGAGCCCGACGCCACCACCCGGGTGATCATGGAGGACCCGGAGCTGGAGGAGGGCAAGACCCTCACCGTCTTCGTCGACCCCTACACCGCCGAGGTCCGCGGGCAGCTCACCACCAGCGGTGACGCCCTCCCGCTGCGCGCCTGGCTCAGCGAGTTCCACGCCAGCCTCCAGCTCGGCGAGTTCGGCCGGAACTACAGCGAACTCGCCGCCAGCTGGCTCTGGGTGGTCACCCTCGGCGGCCTCGCCCTGTGGATCGGCCGCCGCCGCACCCGCAAGGCCGCCCTCCTCGTACCCGACCGGAAGGCCACCGGCCGCCGCAAGACCCTCTCCTGGCACGGCAGCGTCGGCCTCTGGGCCGCCGTGGGCCTCGTCGGCCTCTCCGCGACCGGCCTGACCTGGTCGAAGTACGCCGGTGAGAACATCGGGCAGCTCCAGGACCGGCTCGGCGGGGCCACCCCCTCCGTCGCCGCGAAGCTGACGCCCGGCTCCGGGGCCGAAGGCGGAGAGCACGAGGGCCACCACGTCATGCCCGACGGCACCGAGATGACCATGCCGATGCCCCCCGCCGACATCGGCGTCGACAAGGCCGTCGCCGCCGCCCGCGCGGCCGGGGTCACCGAGAGCCTGCGCGTCACCCTGCCCGCCAAGGGCAAGGGCTACGTCATCAAGGAGACCGACAAGACCTTCCCCGTCCACCTGGACTCGGTCGCCGTCGACCCCGCCGACGGCCGGGTCATGGACGAGCTCCGCTTCGCGGACTACCCGCTGCTCGCGCAGCTGACCCGGTTCGGGATCGACCTGCACATGGGTCTGACCTTCGGGATCGCCAACCAGATCGCGCTGGCCGCGCTCGCCGTCGCGGTGATGTTCCTGATCGTCTGGGGCTACCGGATGTGGTGGATGCGCCGGCCCACCAAGGACCGCACCCTCTCCGTCGGCCGCGCCCAGCCGCGCGGCGCCTGGCGCAGGCTGCCGGTGACCGTGCTGCTGCCGTTCGCCTGCGTGATCGCGCTGGTCGGCTGGTTCGTCCCGCTGCTGGGGATCAGCCTGCTGGTCTTCCTCGTGGTGGACGCGGTCCTCGGCCTCGTCGCCCGCAGGCGGGCGCTGGCGGCCCCGGCCGCGTAACGGCGACGGCGGGCCCGTACGCGCTCGGTCGCGTACGGGCCCGCCGTCGTACCGGGCGTCACGGCGTGTACTTGTACCCCACGCGGCGGACGGTCTGGATGGCGCCCCGGTGCGCCGCGCCCAGCTTGCGGCGCAGGCGGGCGATGTGGACGTCGACGGTCCGGCCGTCGCCGACGTGGCCGTAGCCCCACACCGTGGTCACCAGCTGGTCCCGGCTGTGGACCCGGTGCGGGTGCGCCACCAGGTGGGCGAGGAGCTCGAACTCCAGGTAGGTCAGGTCCAGTACCTCGCCGTCGACCTCCGCCGTGCGCTGGGCGGTGTCGATCCGCACGAGCGCGTCTCCGGTCACCGTCGAGGCCTGCGCCGCAGGCTGGACGGGAGCGGCCGGCGCCGGGACGGGAACGGACTGCGGGGCGAAGGCGATCGGCTGCTGGTCGGCCGGTACGAGGACCAGGTAGCCGACCATCGGCGGCTGGCCCGGCAGGGCGGGCACGGAGTGCTGGGGCGCGGGCAGCCAGGTGGCGCCCGGCGGGAGCAGGTCCACCACCCGGGCCACCTCGTCGCGGTCCACGGCCCGCAGCCGGTGGCGCGGTCCGGTCTGGAACGGCGAGAAGGGCAGGGGGGCGGAGGTCGCAGCGGAGGCGGCGGAAGCGATGGAGCGGGTGTTCGCCATGAGTGGTCAGCTCTTTCACGCGGAGTGGTCGGCAGAAGACGTACGTGTGCATGGGCACGTGTGCGGATGCACGTAGTCGTTGCGTACCGCGCAGACCGAAGGCCTCGGGCGGGTCTGGTGAGAGGTCCCGGAAGGCTTTAGAGGGCCGGCGCGTTCTCGGCGCGGCAACACACCCGGTCGAAGTCGTGGTCCTGACGGGACGGCCAGAACGGCTCCAGGTCGCTGCGACCTGTCGGGGTGTACGGATGGCTGGCCATGGGCGTCATTGAAGCAGAAACCGGGGGCCCGGGGCAGGCCGTGTCTCACTTGGTGGAACGCAATCTCATATTCTGTCGTCAAGTCTTCGTCAGGCTGTCATAATCCCGACAAACCGCCAGCAGAAATGTTGCTCCCGCCACTCCGCCCCGACCCCCCGTATCGGATCCTGGGCCGTTCCGTCCCACGCCCCCGGCGTCAGACCAGGCCGTCGCGCTCCAGTCCGGTGCAGCAGGTGTCCACGATCAGGCGGGTCACCACGTACGGGTCCACGTTCGCGTTCGGGCGGCGGTCCTCGATGTAGCCCTTGCCGTCCTTCTCCACCTGCCAGGGGATGCGCACCGACGCGCCGCGGTCCGAGACCCCGTAGCTGAACTCGTTCCAGGGGGCCGTCTCGTGCAGGCCCGTCAGCCGCTCGTCGATGCCGGCGCCGTAGTTCTTGACGTGGTCCAGCGGCTTGCTGCCCTCGCCCAGGGCCTCGCACGCGGAGATGATCGCCCGGTAGTCCTCGCGCATCGCCTTCGTCGAGAAGTTGGTGTGCGCGCCCGCCCCGTTCCAGTCGCCCTTGACGGGCTTCGGGTTCAGCGTCGCCGACACGTTGAACTCCTCCGCCGTGCGGTACAGCAGCCAGCGCGCGATCCACAGCTGGTCGGAGACCTCCACCGGGCCCACCGGGCCGACCTGGAACTCCCACTGGCCGGGCATCACCTCGGCGTTGATGCCCGAGATCTCCAGCCCGGCGGCGAGACAGTGGTCCAGGTGCTTCTCGACGATCTCGCGGCCGAAGATCTCGTCCGCCCCGACGCCGCAGTAGTAGCCGCCCTGCGCCGCCGGGAACCCGCCGACCGGGAAGCCGAGCGGGCGGGCCCCGTCGAAGAAGGTGTACTCCTGCTCGATGCCGAAGACCGGCTCCTGCGCGGCGAACCGCTCGGCGACCGGACGCAGCAGCGCGCGGGTGTTCGACTCGTGCGGGGTCATGTCGATGTTCAGGACCTCGCACAGCACCAGGATGTTCCTCCCGCCGCGGATCGGGTCCGGGCAGGAGAAGACGGGCTGGAGCACGCGGTCCGAGGCGTGCCCCTCCGCCTGGTTGGTGCTGGAGCCGTCGAAGCCCCAGACCGGCAGCTCCGCCCCGTCGGCCAGGATCTTCGTCTTGGAGCGGAGCTTCGCCGTCGGCTCGGTGCCGTCGATCCAGATGTACTCAGCCTTGTAGCTCACGGGCCCATCCATCCTGACTCTGCGGGGCGGGTGCTGCGTCTTGGCCGAAAGCGTCCCCCTCGGCGATTTCTCACCCGTTGCCCGTGTGTGAATGCCTTGTTACCGGGGTTTAAGCCGCAGGTCGGGCGGGTTGTGCGGGTTGGCGGCCGTGCATCCGTCCGGGTGGGGCAGACTGAGCAGGTGAGCATTTCGTACGATTTGAACTCCTCCGGCGCCGCCACCGAGCGGCCCCCCGGCCGGCCCCGCCCCCGCGTCGGCCTGCTGGGCACCGGGCCCTGGGCCCGCCGCACCCACGCCCCCGCCCTCGCCGCACACGCCGGCTCCGACTTCGCCGGCGTCTGGGGCCGCAGGCCCGAAGCGGCGGCCGAGCTGGCGGCCGCGTACGGGGTGAAGGTGTACGAAGACCCCGACGCGCTGTTCGCCGACTGCCACGTGGCCGCCTTCGCCCTCCCGCCGGACGTCCAGGCCCCCCTCGCCGTACGGGCGGCCGCCGCCGGCTGCCACCTCCTCCTCGACAAGCCCCTCGCCACGACCGTCGCGGACGCCCGCGCCGTCGCCGACGCCGCCACCGCGCACGGCGTCGCCTCCGTCGTCTTCCTGACCCTGCGCTTCGCCGAACCCACCGCCGGGTGGGTCCGCGAACAGGCCGGGCGCAGCGGCTGGTTCACCGCCTCCGCCCACTGGCTCGGCGCGGTCTACCCGCCCGACGGCGAGCCCAGCGCCTACGCGGAGTCGCCCTGGCGCAAGGCCAAGGGCGGGCTGTGGGACGTCGGCCCGCACGCCCTGTCCGTCCTCATCCCGGTCCTCGGCGAGGTCACCGCCGTCACCGCCGCCCGGGGCCCGTCCGACCTGGTCCAGCTCGCCCTGCGGCACGCCTCGGGCGCGGCCAGCACGGCCGTCCTCAGCCTGAGCGCGCCCCGCGCGGCGGCCGGGGTCGGACTGGAGCTGCGCGGGGCCCAGGGCGTGTTCCGCCTGCCCGACTGGAGCGACGTGCCCGGTGCCTACGGGCGCGCCCTGGACGCCGTCCTCACCGCGGCCCGCACGGGGGTCCCGGACCCGCGCGGGGCGGAGTTCGGGGCCCGGCTGACGGAGATCCTGGCGGAGGCGGAGGCCCAGCTGGCCGCCGCCGGTCCCGTCACTTGATGAGGGCGTTGGCGACGATGATGGCCAGGCCGATCGTGGCGTCGGCCAGGCCGATCAGCAGCGCCGAGCCGAGCCGGTAGCCGACCCGGATCGCCACGAAGGCCCCCCAGGCGAAGAGCAGCGCGGTGTTCAGCCCGAGTCCGACGGCCGTCACCCCGTACGACTCCCAGTGCGCGATCCCGGCGACGACGAGCAGCAGCACGGTGGGCAGGGTGGCCGCGATCATCGGCCACTCGTGCCACAGCGCCCGCACGAGCAGCCGCCACCGGTGCGCGGCCGAGCCGGCCTGGTGGGTGGTCATATGGTGCGAGTACCCGTGCGCGAGCCCGGCCGTGGCGGCGGTGACGAGGACCCAGCTGGCGTCGTAGAAGGGGGTGTACTCCCCGCCCTTCTGGTCGAGCGCGGCCAGCAGCCCGCTGGCCAGCACGGTCCCGTACACCCCGCCGAACATCCAGTCGGCCCCGCGCCGGGGCGGGGGCAGGGGGTGGCCTGCGGCGGCGGGCTGCTGCTCTTCGGTCATGGTGGCGGTCGTCCCTGGGCTCGGCTCGCGTAGAGATTTGCTGTGGTTTGTTCCTTTTGGCATCGCCCTCACCTTACGAGCCGAGAGGTGGGGGCGAGATGAAGACCCGCGCCGGGTCCGGATCTCTCCTGAACTGCGGTTTTGCGTCTGCGGCAAGGATTGGGTGCCGATCTGTGCATTGCCGCCGCAGCCGCCGGCGCCGGAGAGTGAAGACGCCCGCCCTGACGCGTGGCACTCCCGCTTCGCCTCGTTTGCGGAAGTTCATCCCGGCCAACACCCGGCAGTCCTGCCACTGTTGCGCACGTCCCTCCCATCGGAATGAAGGCAATGAACCTCAGGAAATTCGTGGTCGCCACAGCACTCGGCGCCACCGTGCTCACCGCCGTACCCGCACTGGTCGCCCCGCACGAGGCCGCCGCCTCCGCCTGCGACCAGCTGTCCGAATGCGGAAACACCACCGGCGACGAGAGCGGCGGCGGTGGCTGGGATGACGGTGGCTCGGGGAACGGCGGCGGTGACGACGGCAGCGGCGGCGGTGATGACGGCAGCGGCGGCGGCGGTGACGGCGGCGGCGGCGAAGTGGTCGTCATCGAGGGTTCGATCGACCGGGGCGACACGCTGCCCTCCGTTCCCCGCGACCCGGACGAGCCGACCGTAACCGTGGAGTCGGGCGGTGTCGGCGGTGGCGGCGGCGGTGGCGGCGGGGACTCCGTCGTCCGCTTCCGTGAGGGCCCGATCGCGCAGATGAAGACGGGCTGCGTCAGGAACACCAGCGACGCGACCCTGAAGGTGCTTTCGAGCGCCAAGTACACGGTGAGCTACAAGGTCAACACGGACATCACGGCCACGGTGGAGAAGGCGCTCAGCCTCAAGCTCGGTGCCGAGCTCAACACGTCGATCGAAAAGAGCGTCGGTTACGAGGTCACGATCGCACCGGGCCAGAGCTGGGCGCTGGCGGTGGATTACCAGACCGTGGAATTCGCGGTCACGACGACGAACTGGCTCGGCCAGACCACCACCGACTGGGTGAACGTCGTCATGCCGACCGGCACGGTCAACTCCGTCTCCTGCTGATGACCGACCGCTCCACCACGGCGGCGGTGCGACGGGTACTCCCCGTCGCACCGCCGCTCGGCGCCGCGGCCGTCCCGCCCGCCGCCCGTCGCGAGGCACTCGGCGCGCTCGCCGAACTGGCCACCGCCGCCGACGTGCACCTGGACGACCCCGACCTCTTCCACCGCCCCCGCTGGCGCCCCAAGCTCCACCTGCGCCGCGTCGCCGGAATCGAACCGGCGCAGCTGGCCGAGCAGTTGGCCGCCGCCGCCGAGAACCGCAGCTCGGCCGGCCTGCTGGCCGTCCACTCCACCCGCGCCGAGCTGCTCGAACACCCCGGCCGACGCCCGTGCTTCACCCCGGACGCGCTCGCCGAGCTGCACGGGCTGCTGGTCGCGGGAGACCCGAACATCGCCGCCCCGGGCGGGTTCCGCCGCGCACCCATGACCATCACCTGGCCCGACGGGCAGACCTTCTCGATCGCGACCGCGGCGGGCGCGCAGCTGCGGGAGCGGATCCAGAACTGGCACCACTGGGGCACCCGCACCACCGCACATCCCCTGGACGCCGCCGCACTGTCCATGGCGGCACTGCTGACGATCCATCCGTTCCCGGACGCCAACGGCCGCACGGCCCGCCTGCTCGGCCAGTGCGACCTCGTGGCGGCGGGCCTGATTCCCGGCCTGCTGCTCGACCTGGACGCCTGGGTCGAAGAGCACCGGGCCGAGCACGACACGGCCCTGGTCGCCGCGGCCGACGGCGACCTCACGCGCTGGGGAGCGCTGTTCGCCCGCGCGGTGACCGACACCGCCCGGCACCGGACCGGCACCCTCACCGTCCACGGCCGACTGCTCGACGCCGCCCTCGCGCAGGTCGCCGACGATCCCGCCGCCGTGGCCGTCCTCGGCCGGCTCCGCGCCGCACCGGCGGTCTCAGCCGCCTGGCTGCGCGACCGCATCGCGCATGAGCCGCAGCCGGCGCTGGACCGCCTGCGCGCGGCGGGCATCCTCACCGACCACCCCCGCCTCCCGGGAGCCCTCGTCCACCCGCGACTCCTCGAACTGCTCGACACCCCCTACCGGCCCGACCCGGCGAGGGAGTCCGCCGAAGCGCTGACCGGGCCGGGCTCGGGTCGGCGGCCTTGAGCTCCTCGTGGCTACGGGTGGCGGCTGGTCGGGGCGGTTGCCGGGGCTTGGGCGGTCGCCGATCGGGAAGACCGTGGGGGCGGAGTGTGCGAGGTGAGTGGTCTCAGGCCCCGCTGAACCGCCGTCGTGCCGGCCGAGTTCAGGCTCCGCCTAAGATCCCTCGCTGAGCGGGATCATCGCTCAGCGAGGGATATGGAGAGGGTGGGGCGGAGTGGGGAAAGCGATCCGGGAGTCCTTCCGCGCCGCCTACGACGAAGCCCTCGGGCAGTGGCCCGTGCCCGTCGAGGTCCTCGACGTTCCCACGCCCTACGGGGTTACCCGGGTCAACGGCTGCGGTCCCGTCGGCGCGCCCACGCTGGTGCTGCTCCCGGGCGGCGGGGCCACCTCCACCGTGTGGGGTGCCTGCGTCGCAGCCGGGCTCGCCCGGGAGCGGCGGGTGTACGCCGTGGACCTGGTCGGGGAGCCGGGGTTGAGCGTCCCGGCGGCCGGGCCCGGGCGGGGGATGCGGACGCCCGAGGAGCTCGCCGTATGGCTGGACGCCGTCCTGGACGGGCTCGTGCCCGAGGGGCGGATCACCCTCGCAGGCCACTCCTACGGGGCCTGGATCGCCGCCCAGTACGCCGCCCGCCGGGCGGGCTGGTACGCCCCGCGCCAGAGGCTCGACCGGCTCGTGCTGCTCGACCCCACCCGGGTCTTCGCCGGGCTGAGCCCCCGCTACGTGCTCCGCGCGCTGCCCGTGCTGGTGCGGCCCACCCCGGGGCGGATCCGCTCCTTCCTCGCCTGGGAGACCGGTGGGGCCGCGCTCGACCCGGCCTGGTTGCGGCTCCAGGAGGAGACGGCGGGCTTCCCCACCGCCCGGCCCGTCACCGGGCCCCGCCCGGACCTTACGGGGCTCGCCCCCTTCACCCTCGACGTCGTCTTCGCCGGACGCGCCCGCTGCCACGACTCCCTCCAGGCACTGGCCTCCGCCACGCGCACGCTGCCGGGGGCGCGGGTCCGGCTGCTGCGCGGGACCTCGCACCACGCCCTGCCGCTGACGGCGGCCGACGAGGTCGCGCGCCTCCTCGCCCCCTGACCGGCCCGCGCTACGCCTTGCGGGACAGGGCCTCGCGGACGGCTTCCTCCGAGCGGGCCACGACCGCCGTGCCGTCCTCGGCGGTGATGATCGGGCGCTGGATCAGCTTCGGGTGGGTGGCCAGGTGGGCGATCCAGCGGGCGCGGGCCTCGTCCGTCGCCTCGCGCGGGAGGTCCCGTACGCCGGTCTCCTTCGCCAGGGGGTCGGAGGTGCGCGTGATGTCCCAGGGTTCGAGGCCGAGGCGGCCGAGCACCTCGCGGATCTCGGCCTCGGACGGGACGTCCTCCAGGTAGCGGCGCACGGTGTACTCGGCGCCCTCCGCGTCCAGCAGGGTCAGCGCGCTGCGGCACTTCGAGCAGGCGGGGTTGATCCAGATCTCCATGCGCGGAAGCCTAGTCGCGTCCCGTCCGGCCAGGGCTTTTGTCAGTGCCCCCCGGTAAAATCGAGGGAGAACGACAGGAAGCCAACTACCGTTTGGGAGGCTGTAGATGGCCGCTGCCGCGAGCATTGTGATGCCCAGGAAGAAGCCCTTGCCGGCGGGGCTGCCCCGCGAGTGGTACGAGAACCACAACCGCCGTCTGAAGGCCATGCGGCTGGCGATCTCCCTGCTCGACACGGGGACGTACGACGCCAAGCGCGCCACCAACCGCAAGATACGGACGATGGCCGTCCGGGTCGGGATCCACCGGCCGTCGAACCTCACCTGCCGGATGGTCCGCGCCTTCATCATCGCGAACGCCGGCTGAGGGGGCGGGCCGGCCGGTCGACGCGCCGGCCGGCCCGTCCGCTCACTTCTCCACGAAGACGATCTCCGTCGGCCCGTGGGTCATCCGCACGGTGTGGTCCTTGACCTCGACGATGTGGTGCATGCCGCTGAACACCTCCGGCTTCCCCTGGAGGTAGAACCGGTCCTCCGCGGCCCCGGCCAGGTAGGCGCGGAAGCAGGACAGGGAGGGGTCCGAGGGGTTCAGGTCCAGGTAGTCCTTCAGCCGGCGGAAGAGTTTCGGGAGGATCACCGCGCCGTTGGCGGTCGTGAGGGAGTCCAGGCCGGTGACCTCCGTGCCGGTGGTGGTCGTGTCCTTCCTCCACAGGTTCGGCTTCGGCTTCGAGCCCGGTGCCGGGGCCGGTTCCGGCGCCGCCGCCGCGGCCACCGCGACCGCCGCGGCGGCGGTGAGGGAGGCGCGCAGCAGCTCCGGGAACTCGCTGTAGTAGGTGGGGTAGACCAGGCCGGCCTTGACCAGCTGGTAATTGGCGGTGTTCTGCAGCGCGTGCTCGTCGACGTCGATCAGGTAGCCGTTGGGGGCCGGCGGGAAGCCCTTGCCGACCAGGCCGACGCAGCGGCCGAAGATGTCGGCGCCCCGGGTGAGGACGTAGCCGTGGGTGGCCTCGGGGATGGTGCTGATGATCTTCTCGGCGTCCGGGTTCGGCGGGGCGCCGGGTTCGGGCTCCACCCGGTGGAAGTCGGTGAACGCGAGCGCTGTCAGGAGCTCGTCCGCGGCGGCGTGCGCGAGCCCCAGGGGCTGGTGCTGGATGCCCGAGGGTGAGGTCTTGTCGCCGTAGTGGGTCTCCAGTGCGTCGACGCCCTCCAGCCGGATCGGGGCGTTGCCGTCCGACCTCGGTACGACCGGTCGGGCGCCGGGCACGAGCTTCCAGTCGGCCGGGTCGTCAGGGGTGAAGTCGACGGTGTCGCCGTCGGGCCGGAAGCCCTTGGCCCGGAAGGTTCCGGTGAGGACCAGCATCGGCATGGACATGGCGGCTCCTACGGGTGTCGGCACGAGGACGCGCAGTGCATGCCCCCTGAATTTACGGACGCCCCGGCCCGCCGGACAGCCGCTGATCGGGCGACAGCACCAGCAGCGCCACGTCGTCGCGCGGCCCGCCCCCGCTGAAGGCCGCGAGGTCCTGCCACAGCGCCGACGGCAGGCCCGCCGGGTCGCCCGCCAGGGCCGGGACCCGGGCGGTCAGCGGGTAGAAGGAGCCCGCCGCGTCGCGCGCCTCCGTCACCCCGTCGGTGTGCGCGAGCAGCCGGTCGCCCGGCAGCAGCGCCACCTCGGCGACCACGGGGAGCGCCGGCCCGGCCAGGCCCAGGCCCAGCGGCGGGCCCGGCTCCACGGCCACCTCCGTGACCTCGGCGTCCCGCAGCAGCAGCACCGGCGGATGCCCGCACGACACGACCCGTACGAGGTCCAGGCCGGGCGGGAACTCCAGCAGCACGGCCGTCGCGAACAGCTCCGGGTGCGCCACCGAGTCCGCCGCCGCGTCGGCCGCCAGCCGCCGGTCCAGCCGGGCCGCGACCGCCGCCAGCCCCGGGTCGTCCAGCACCGCCTCCCGGAAGGCGCCGAGCAGCGAGGCCACCGTGCCGACGGCGGCCAGCCCGTGCCCCTGGACGTCCCCGACCACCGCCCGCACCCCGTACGGGCCGGCCCGTACGTCGTACAGGTCGCCGCCGACCAGCGTGCCCCGCTGGGCCGCCCGGTACAGGCCCGAGCAGTTCACCCCGCCCACCCGCGCCGGAACCGGCGGCAGCACCGCCAGCTGGGCGGCCTCGGCGACGGTCCGGACGCTGACCAGCTGGGCGTCCCGGCGCCGCCGCACCCAGGCGATGACCACGCTGAGCAGGCCGACGGTGGCCACGGTGGCCAGGTCGGCGCCGCGCGCGTGGCCGACGCCGAGCTGGGGGACGCCGAGGAGGATCAGCACCAGGACGGCGAAGAAGGCGGAGCCGACGGCCCCGTACGAGAAGGCGGCCACGGCCGGCAGGGCCGCCAGGAAGTAGCCGAGCTCGGCGGTGGCGGTGCTCCACTGTGCGGCGCAGAGCGCCACCAGCGCCGCCGCGGGCGCGATCCTGGCCCAGAGCGGCGGCGGCGCCCCGTGTAGCCAGCCGGGCTCGTCCCGTCCGTCCCTCGCCCTCCGTCTCGCTCCGGCTCTCACCCCTCCACCCTGGTACGCGGTACGGGGCGGCGCACGCCGGGTGGCCCCGTCGGGCTGGCCGCAGCGGACGGGGGCCGCGAAAGTGGTGCCGTGACGCAGACGCAGAGCGCGGCGATCAGCACCCGGCTGAACTGGCTGCGGGCCGGGGTGCTCGGTGCCAACGACGGGATCATCTCCACGGCCGGCCTGGTGGTGGGCGTGGCCGGCGCCACCACCTCGCGGGCGGAGATCCTCACGGCCGGGGTGGCCGGGCTGCTCGCCGGCTCGCTGTCGATGGCGGTGGGGGAGTACGTCTCGGTCAGCTCGCAGCGGGACTCGGAGCGGGCGGCGCTGGAACTGGAACGGCGCGAGCTGGCGGAGGAGCCCGAGGCGGAACTGGCCGAGCTGACGGAGCTGCTGGCCGCGCGGGGACTGAGCCGGGACGTGGCCCGGGAGGCCGCCGAGCAGCTGACGGAACGGGACGCGCTGCGGGCGCACGCGCGGGTGGAGCTGGGGATCGAGCCGGACGAACTGGCGAACCCGTGGCACGCCGCGTTCGCCAGCCTGATCGCCTTCACGGCGGGGGCGCTGCTGCCGCTGCTGGCCATCGTCCTGCCGGGGGCGTCGGGACGGGTGCCGGTGACCGTGGGGGCGGTGCTGGCGGCGCTGGCGCTGTGCGGGGTGGTGAGCGCGCGGCTGGGCGGGGCGCCGGCAGGGCGGGCGGTGCTGCGGAACGTGCTGGGCGGGGGGCTGGCCATGGCGGTCACCTATGCGGTGGGCACCTGGCTGGGCAGCGGCTGACGCCCGGACGGAGTCCGGGGAAGGGGAGGGGGCCGGCCCCGCAGGGCTCCCGCGTCAGGGGGCGCCGGGCCGGGAGACTACGGGCATGCGCATCGCCATCACCGGAGCCTCCGGACTCATCGGCAGGGCCCTCGTCCGTTCCCTCCACGCCGACGGCCACGACACCGTCCGCTTCGTCCGCCGCGCCCCCGCCGCCGCGGGCGAGGCGCGGTGGGACCCCGGGAGCGGGTTCGTCGACCCCGACGGGCTGCGCGGGTGCGACGCCGTCGTGCACCTCGCCGGGGCCGGGGTCGGGGACCACCGCTGGACCGACGCCTACAAGAGGGAGATCCGCGACAGCCGGGTCCTCGGCACCGCCGCCGTCGCGCGGGCGCTCGCCGCGCTGGACGCCCCGCCGCCCGTGCTCGTGTGCGGGTCCGCCGTCGGCTACTACGGCGACACGGGGAGCAGGGCCGTCGACGAGTCCGCCCCCGCGGGACAGGGGTTCCTGCCCTCCGTCTGCGTCGAGTGGGAGGCCGCGGCCGCGCCCGCGCGGGACGCGGGGATCCGGACCGTGTTCGCCCGTACCGGGCTGGTGGTCTCCGCCGAGGGCGGGGCCTGGGGGCGGCTGTTCCCCCTCTTCCGGGCCGGGCTCGGCGGCCGGCTCGGCGACGGGCGACAGTACTGGCCGTACATCTCGATGCGGGACGAGGTCGCCGCCCTGCGCTTCCTGATCGACACCCCCGGGCTGTCCGGCCCGTTCAACCTCACCGCCCCCGAGCCGCTGACCAACCGTGAGGTCACCGCCGCCATGGGCCGCGTCCTGCACCGGCCGACGCTGTTCGCCGTCCCCGCGCCCGTGCTGCGCGTCGCGCTCGGGGAGTTCTCCCAGGACGTGCTGGGCAGTCAGCGGGCGCTGCCGGCCCGGCTGCTGGACGCGGGGTTCACCTTCGCCCACCCCGGCATCGAGCAGGCACTCAGGGCCGCCCTCGCCTAGCCGGCCCAGAAGGTCGGTCCGGCTTGGTCCGGGCGTTGGTCCGGCGTTGGTCCGGCGCACCCGCCGTCCACGTGCGACCGTTCGTGACCCTCATGCGACCGCCGTGCGACCGGACTTGTGCGCAATACCGCGCCGGACTCGGGTTCTCCTGGAGTCCGTTGGGGGAAGGAGGATCCCCACACAGCCGCCGCGCCGACCTCGGGGAGGGGCACGTGCTCAGCAGCGACGTCGTCATCGTAGGAGCCGGAGTCTCAGGACTCGCGGCAGCGCACCACCTGATCGCCGCCGGGGTCAGCGTCAGCGTCCTGGAGACCGCCGACGACCCCGGCGGCCGCATGGCCACCGCATCGGCCGACGGCTTCCGCCTCGACCGGGTCGGCCAGCTCCTCAACACCGCGTACACCGAACCCGCCCGCACCCCGGGCCTCGCGGGCCTGAACCTGCGCCCCTTCGCGCCCGGGGTCCTGGTCCACGGCGCCGACGGAAAGCGGCAGCGGGCCGGGGCCATGACCCCCGCCCGCGCGCTGGCCAGCGGCTCCCTGGACCAGGCCCGGCTCAGCGCGGCCCTCGCCCGGCTCGCCGCGCTGTCCCCGGACCGCGTCCTCGCCCGGCCCGAACGCACCGCCGACGCCGCCCTCGGCTCCCGCGGCCTGCCGCCGCGCACCGTCAACGGCATCCTGCGGCCCCTGCTCTCCGCCCTGCTGCGCGACCCGGACCTCACCACCTCCAGCCGCGTCGCCGACCTCGCCCTGCGCACCTTCGCCCGCGGCCGCCTCGCCGTACCCGAGGGCGGCGCGGCGACCCTGCCCGACCTCCTCGCCGCCGGCCTGCCGCCCGGCACCGTACGGACCGGGATACGGGTGCGGTCGGTGGCGACCAACCTCGTCACCACCGAGGAGCACGGCGACTTCGGCTGTCGCTCCGTCCTCCTCGCCACCGGCGCCCGCGCCGCCGCCGAACTGCTCCCGGGGCTGCGGGTGCCCGCCTTCCACCAGGTCACCGTCATCCACCACGCGACCCCCGAGCCCCTGCCCTGGGACGGCTCGCTGCTGCTGGACGCCGACCCCCGGTGGCCCGTCGCCCACACCACCGTGATGAGCGCCGTCGACCCCACCCGGGCCCCGGCCGGCCGCAGCCTGGTCACCACCACCGTCCACGGCCCCCCGCCGCCCGCCCGCACCGTCGCCGCCCGCCTGGCCCGGCTCTACGAGACCCCCACCCGGGACTGGGAGCTGCTGGCCGTCCACCACACCCCCGAGGCCGTCCCGGCCATGCCCCCGCCGCACGACCGCCGGCGCCCCGTACGGGTCCTGGCCGGGCTCTACGTCTGCGGCGACCACCGCGACTCCAACACGGTCCAGGGCGCCCTGCACTCCGCCCGCCGCGCGGCCACGGCCCTGCTCCGCGACTTCGGCATCCCCCTCCAGAGCCACCCGTAACCGGTCCTCCCGGCAGCGGCCTGACGCAGGCACGCGGCCCGGTCCCGCCCGGGACCGGGCCGCTGCGCTGAGCGCGCTCCGGCCGGGGCCGGCCCGACGGACGGAGTCCGGCGCAGCGGCCCGAAGCCCGGGAGGCCGGCCACGGCCGAGCGGTGCGAGGGGCGCGTCGAGAATCAGGACAGCGCCGCCACCCGGTCCCGGTACGTCCGGACCGCCGACGCGTCCCGGTACGGCTCCAGGCGCCGCTCGAAGTCGCGCACGTACTCCACCGCCCGCACCGACCGCATCTCGTTCGCCTGCTGCGCCGCCTCCGCCCCCAGCGCGCACGCCTGGTCCAGCTCGCCCAGCCCCAGCCGGGCCGTCGCCAGCACCACCCGGCAGAACAGCCGCGAGCGCGCGTACCCCGGCGAGCGCAGCTGGAGCGAGCGCTCCGCGTGCTGGGCGGAGGCCCGGTACTGCTGGAGGTCGCGGTGGCAGTGCCCGAACTCGTCCGCCAGCTGCCCCTCGTCGAAGGCCCGCGCCCAGTGCGGTACGTCGTCCCCCGGCCGGGCCGCGCCCAGCGACCGCTCGGCCCGCACCAGCGAGGCCGTCGCCGCCCGGACCTCGCCCAGCACCGCGTGCCCCCGCGCCTCGGCCGCGTGCAGCAGCGACTGGACGACCGGCGGCGGGCCCGAGCCCACGCCCTGCTGGGCGACCCGGGCCAGCTGCACCGCCTCCCGGCCGTGCCCGAGGTAGACCGCCTGGCGGCTCATCGTCACCAGCACGTACGACCCGTACGGCCGGTCCCCGGCGGCCTGCGCCAGCCGCAGCGCCTGGACGAAGTACCGCTGGGCCAGCCCGTGCGCGGCGATGTCGTACGAGGTCCAGCCCGCGAGCCGGGTCAGGTCGGCGGCGGCCGAGAACAGCCGGCGCCCGGTGGTCTCCCCGTAGGTGCCGCGGAGCATCGGCTCGGCCTCGTGCTCCAGGTAGCGCACCAGGGCCTGGCGGGCGTGCCCGCCGCCGTAGGCGTGGTCCAGGGTGCGGAACAGTTCGCTCACCGACCGCAGCGCCGCGATGTCCCCGCTGGTGACCCGCTGCCCGGGCCCCCGGTCGATCTGCCGCTGCCGGGGCACGGTGGTGCGGCCCTGGGCGGGGACCCGGCTCGCGGCGGGGTCCGCGCCGCGCCCCACCCGCTCGTCGGGCCGCCCGATCAGCCAGTCCCGGCTGGGCACCACCAGCCCGGCCGGGGTGAAGGCGATCTTCCGCAGCTCGGCGTGCGAGCCGGAGTCCTTGCGCCACAGCCCGCTCGCGATGTCCACGGCCTCCTCCGGGGTGGCCGCGAACTCCAGCCCCGCGTACACGGGGGCGCACGCGTCCAGGCCCAGGTCCTGTGCCGACAGCCGCCGCCCGAGGCGCCGGGTGAAGACCTCCGCGATCAGCGCCGGCGTGGTGCCGCGGGGCTGCTGGCCGCGCAGCCACCGGGTCACCGAGGTCTTGTCGTACCGCAGATCCAGCCCGTGCTCCAGCCCCAGCTGGTCGACGCGGCGGGCGAGCCCGGCGTTGGAGAACCCGGCTTCCGCGATCAGCGCCGCGAGCTGCCGGTTGGGGACGCGCTGGGCAGGTCGTTCCGTCATCGGCTCCACGGTTCCCGTACGTGACGGACCGGAGTCCCGGCCCTGTGAACGGCGTGAATGTAGCGGCCAACTCCGCCTCCGCCGCCCTCTCTGCCCCACATTCATCCGATCGTGTGCAGAATGGGTAGGGCTCTTTACGGACCGTCCCACTCCCTCCGCGTAAGCTGCGCCCCCATGAGCCGCCGATCACACGGGGCGCATCCGCCCGACGCGCACGCGAACCCGCAGACCGGCGCCCCCCTCCCCGCCCCCCAGCTCACCGAGGGGCAGTGCCGCCGTTGCGGCACCCACATCGCGGGACTGGACGGGCGCTACGCGTGCGGGGTGTGCGGCTGGGTCAACGACCATTCCGAGGGCCACCGCCGGCTGCCGACCGCCGACGAGGACCCGGACCGCCCGCCCGCCGGCCGCCGCCCCCGCCCGCTCCCGTCCCCGCTGCCCGGCCCGGAGCCGGGTCCGCAGCCGGGCCCGCAGCCGGGCCCGGAGCCCGGTCCGGAGCCCGGCGCCGCCTCGGGGCCGGAGTCCGGGGCAGGGCCCGGGGAGGGCCCCCGCCCGGGGCCCTGAAGAGCCGCGCGCGGGCCGCCGTACCCTGGACCGGTGCGGATACGTGCACACAGCAGGTTCAACGAGGAGGCGCTGCGGTGACTGAGCTTCGGTTTGTCCATCTGGGCTTCGGGCCGGAATCCGTCGAGTACACCGAGGCCTGGGAGGAGCAGCGGCGCGTCCACGCGGCCCGCTTCGCCGACGAGACCGGCGACACCTGCCTGCTGCTGGAGCACCACCCGGTCTACACCGCCGGACGCCGCACCGACCCCAGCGAGCGCCCGCTCGACGGCACCCCCGTCATCGACGTGGACCGCGGCGGCAAGATCACCTGGCACGGCCCGGGCCAGCTCGTCGGCTACCCGATCATGAAGCTGCCCCGCCCGGTCGACGTGGTCGCCCACGTGCGCCGGCTGGAGGAGGCACTCATCCGCACCGCGGCCGAGTTCGGCGTCGAGACCACCCGGGTCGAGGGCCGCTCCGGCGTGTGGGTCCTCGGCGACCCGGTGGAGGAGCGCCCGAAGATCGGCGGCCTCTCCCTGGACTTCGACCCCCGGATAGGCGACGACGAGTTCGACGCCCGCCTCAACGGCCCCGAGTACGCCCCGTCCAACGCCGGCCAGCGCCGCGAGGACCGCAAGCTCGCCGCGATCGGCATCCGCGTCGCCAAGGGCGTCACGATGCACGGCTTCTCCTTCAACGTGAACCCGGACAGCACCTGGTTCGACCGGATCATCCCCTGCGGGATCCGGGACGCCGGTGTGACCTCGCTCTCGTACGAACTGGGCCGCGAGATCACCATCGCCGAGGTGCTGCCGGTGGTCGAGAGGCACCTGAAGGACGTGCTGGAGCACGCCGAGCTGAAGCCGCGCGAGATCGAGCGGGAGACGGAGCCGGCCGCCGGCTGACGCCGGCGGGAATGCGTCCTGCCGTCCCCGGGTTGGCCGGACGTAAGAGCGTACGAATTACGGGCGTACCCTGGTGGGCGCCGAAGAATCGAAGTCACAGGGAGCCGGTCGTGTCCGCAGTCGCACCCGACGGACGCAAGATGCTGCGCCTCGAGGTCCGTAATGCCCAGACCCCCATCGAGCGCAAGCCCGAGTGGATCAAGACCCGGGCGAAGATGGGTCCCGAGTACACGAAGATGCAGAACCTCGTGAAGGGCGAGGGGCTGCACACGGTGTGCCAGGAAGCCGGCTGTCCGAACATCTACGAGTGCTGGGAAGACCGCGAGGCCACGTTCCTCATCGGCGGTGACCAGTGCACGCGGCGCTGTGACTTCTGCCAGATCGACACCGGCAAGCCCGAGGCCCTGGACCGGGACGAGCCCCGCCGCGTCGGCGAGTCCGTGGTCACGATGGACCTGAACTACGCCACCATCACCGGCGTCGCCCGCGACGACCTGGCCGACGGCGGCGCCTGGCTGTACGCGGAGACCGTGCGCCAGATCCACCAGCAGACCGCCGGCCGCGAGGGCGGCCACACCAAGGTCGAGCTGCTGGCCCCCGACTTCAACGCGGTCCCGGAGCTGCTGGAGGAGGTCTTCGCCTCCCGCCCCGAGGTCTTCGCGCACAACGTCGAGACCGTGCCCCGGATCTTCAAGCGGATCCGCCCCGGCTTCCGCTACGAGCGCTCCCTCGACGTGATCCGCCAGGCCCGCGCCTACGGCCTCGTCACCAAGTCCAACCTGATCCTGGGCATGGGCGAGGAGCGCGAGGAGGTCTCGGAGGCGCTCAAGGAGCTGCACGAGGCGGGCTGCGAGCTCATCACCATCACCCAGTACCTGCGGCCCTCGCCGCGCCACCACCCCGTGGAGCGCTGGGTGAAGCCGGCCGAGTTCGTCGAGCTGGCGAAGGAGGCCGAGGAGATCGGCTTCTCCGGCGTGATGTCCGGCCCGCTGGTCCGGTCCTCCTACCGCGCCGGCCGCCTCTACGGTCAGGCGATGGAGAAGCGCGCCGGCGCGTGATCCACTTCGTCACGCTCCGTGTGAAGTCGGGCACAAAAACTTACTAACCGGTAATGCGCGATGACGCGGCCCCTAGGCTCTTTTCTTGGAGGAGCCCGGCGGGCCGCGTCAATGTTTCATCACGTTTGACCGACCGGTCATGCCCTGGTAACACCAATCAGTGACGCTGGATCCACGCACCGCACACGCCCCGATGCGAGTACCGAGAGTAGGGACCGACATCATGCAGGCCGCGCCCGTCCGCGCCATCGCCATTCCGTCCTTCACCGAGGCCTTCCGCGGCATCGAATCGCTGCTCATGAGCGGTGCCCGGCGCAACGCCTGGACGGCCGTCCTGGAGGACCGCCGCAGGGCCAAGGACCGGGTGGAAACCGAGCACGTACTCGAGGCCGCGGCGACCCGTACCCCGCAGGCCACGTAAACTTCGCCTTATGGCGAGGAAGTCAAACGCAGAGACTGCTGCGAACCCCGGGCGACTGAAGCAGATCGCCCTGACGTACAAGATGACGCGCAAGGCCGACCCGAAGGTCGGTCTGATCGTCGCGGGCGTGGGAATCGTCACCTTCGGTGTCTTTCTTGCGATCGGCTTCCTGATCGGCCACCCGGTCTACCTGGGCATCCTGGGCTTCCTGGTGGCGTTCCTCGCGATGGCGATCGTCTTCGGGCGGCGGGCCGAGCGGGCTGCCTTCGGGCAGATGGAGGGGCAGCCGGGCGCTGCCGCGGCCGTACTGGACAACGTGGGACGGGGCTGGACGACCACCCCGGCCGTCGCGATGAACCGGAACCAGGACATCGTCCACCGGGCCGTCGGCAAGGCGGGCGTGGTCCTGATCGCGGAGGGCAACCCGAACCGGGTGAAGTCCCTGCTCGCGGCAGAGAAGAAGAAGCTGGCCCGGATCATGCCCGACGTCCCGGTCCACGACTTCATCGTCGGCACCGGCGAGGGCGAGGTGCCCCTCAAGAAGGTCCGCACGACGCTGCTGAAGCTGCCGCGCGTCCTGGCGGGCAACCAGATCACCGAGGTCAACGACAAGCTGCGGGCCATGGGTGACCTCATGAGCAACATGCCCATCCCGAAGGGCCCGGTCCCCGGGCGCGGCATGCGCGGCCAGCGCCCGCGCTGACCGCACGTATACGAAAAGGGAGCGCCCCGCGAGCCGTCGGCTCGCGGGGCGCTCCCTTTTCGTGTCGCGTTCCTCCGGGTCAGATCCGGACCTGGACCGCGCCCGAGAGCCGGTCGTGCAGTCCGCGGCCGTCCCGGTCCCAGACCAGCGCCGGGATGACCAGGGCCAGCAGGACCGTACGGAGCATGACGCGCGGGAGGCCGAGACGGCCGCCGTTCTGCGAAATCACCCGGAGGCCGAGAATCCGCTTGCCGGGGGTGAATCCCACCGTGCCCACGGTCAGGACGGACAGGACCACGAAGAGCCCCAGCGTCCAGTTGCCCGCCGAGGTCAGGTCGCCATGGGTGATGAGCCCGTATGCGATCAGCTGACAGCCGATCCAGTCGATGGCCACAGCGCCCAGCCGGCGCCCGAAGCGGGCCACGGACCCGGGCCCCGACTGCGGCAGGCCGAGCTGCTGGCCCGGATAGCCGAAGTCGACGCCCATGTCCTCGGCGGCCGCGCGGGGGCCGGAGAGCCAGGAACCGATTGCTTGCCTGTTGTCCACTCCACCACGGTACCGGTGCGCTTCGACGGGACCTGGACGGGACCCTGGTTAACTTGTGCGAAACAAATGGGTCATGCTTGGGAAATCCCGTCTGCTTATGGTCGGGTCAGCGTGCGGCACCGCACTGACGCACCACGAGCTATACAGCCCGTCCCTGCCCCGGGGACCGGGAGTAGGAGGAGTTGGATGTTCAAGAACGCCGACGAAGTGAAGCAGTACATCGAGGAGAACGACGTCAAGTTCGTTGACGTCCGCTTCTGCGACCTGCCTGGTGTGATGCAGCACTTCACCATTCCGGCGCGAGCGTTCGACCCGGCGGAGGAGCTCGCCTTCGACGGTTCCTCGATCCGCGGCTTCCAGGCCATCCACGAGTCGGACATGGCGCTGCGCGCCGACATCACGACCGCGCGCCTGGACCCGTTCCGCCGCGACAAGACGCTGAACATCAACTTCTTCATCCACGACCCGATCACGGGTGAGGCCTACAGCCGCGACCCGCGCAACATCGCCAAGAAGGCCGAGGCCTACCTCGCCTCCACCGGCATCGCCGACACCGCGTTCTTCGGCCCCGAGGCCGAGTTCTACGTGTTCGACAGCGTGCGCTTCGCGACCTCCGCGAACGAGGGCTTCTACCACATCGACTCCGAGGCCGGCGCCTGGAACACCGGTTCCGAGGAGAACAACCGCGGCTACAAGGTCCGCTACAAGGGCGGTTACTTCCCGGTCGCCCCGGTCGACCACTTCGCCGACCTGCGCGCCGAGATCTCCCTGGAGCTGGACGCCCAGGGCCTCCAGGTCGAGCGCCAGCACCACGAGGTCGGCACCGGTGGCCAGGCCGAGATCAACTACAAGTTCAACACGCTGCTGGCCGCGGCCGACGACCTGATGCTCTTCAAGTACATCGTGAAGAACGTCGCCTGGCGCAACGGCAAGACCGCGACCTTCATGCCGAAGCCGATCTTCGGTGACAACGGCTCGGGCATGCACGTCCACCAGTCCCTGTGGGCCGGCGGCGAGCCGCTCTTCTACGACGAGGCCGGCTACGCGGGCCTGTCGGACACCGCCCGCTACTACATCGGCGGCATCCTCAAGCACGCCCCGTCGCTGCTCGCCTTCACCAACCCGACGGTGAACTCGTACCACCGTCTGGTCCCGGGCTTCGAGGCCCCGGTCAACATGGTGTACTCGCAGCGCAACCGCTCCGCCGCCATGCGCATCCCGATCACGGGCTCGAACCCGAAGGCCAAGCGCGTCGAGTTCCGCGCGCCGGACCCGTCCTCGAACCCGTACCTCGCCTTCTCGGCGCTGCTCCTCGCGGGCCTCGACGGCATCAAGAACAAGATCGAGCCGATGGAGCCGATCGACAAGGACCTCTACGAGCTCTCCCCGGACGAGCACGCGAACGTCCCGCAGGTCCCGACCAGCCTCGAGGACGTCCTCAAGGCTCTGGAGGAGGACCACGAGTACCTCCTGGCCGGCGGTGTCTTCACCCCGGACCTGATCGAGACCTGGATCGACTACAAGCGCACGCACGAGATCGCCCCGATCGCCCAGCGTCCGCACCCGCACGAGTTCGAGCTCTACTTCGACCTGTAAAAAAGTCGGGTGGGCGACCCGCTGACACGGGATCGTGCCTGCTGGGAGGCCCCCCGCCGCTCTTTTCGGAGAGCGGCGGGGGGCCTCTTGCTTTTGACAGGCCGCCCGACCGGAGTAACGGTTGATTGGGACCTAAAAGCCCGATAAGCCCGATAAGCGATACATGTTCGGAGGTGCATGAAGATGCGCCGTAGGATCATCGGTGCCGCCGTCGCGGGTGCCGCAGGGGTCACCCTGGCCCTGCTGCCGCTGAGCAGCGCGTCCGCCCACGACCACGACGGGAACTGGAACCGCTCGAGTCACTCCCGCTGGGCCAACAACTGGGACGATGACGACGACTGCGGCAACGGCAACTGGCGCAGCGGCTGGCACCACCACGACTGGGGCAACCGTGACTGGGGCCGCTGGGACAACGCCAACTGGCACGACGACTGGGGCGGCTGGCGCTGACCCCGCCCGCACCGCGTCACTCCCTTCCGGTGCCCCTGCCCCGCGTCAGCGGAGCAGGGGCATCGCGCCGGTCAGCTCGCGCAGGCAGCGCACCGCCAGGTCGGCGGGGGAGCCGGGGCCGGAGACCGGGGCGTCGCCGGCGGACCACAGTTCCAGGGCGACCCGGATCGCGTCGGTGGCGGCCGCCGACACCAGGCGTACGGACATCTCCCCGGCCTCCGGGCCCGCCAGCCGGGCCACGATCGGGACCAGCCGCTCCTCCGACTCCTGGTTCACCCGGTACCAGACGGCCCGCAGGGCCTCGTCGGTGGCGGCCGCGCGCAGCAGGCCGCGGGTGACCTCCAGGCCCTCCTCGACGGCCTTGGAGTCGCTGAGGGCCCGGGTCACGGCCCGCTCCAGGGCCTGCGCCAGCGGGGTGGCGGGGTCCTCCTCGGCCAGCAGCGCGCGCCACGCGTCACCGCCGCCCGCGAGCAGCGGGGCCACGGCCTCCTGCTTGTTGCGGAAGTAGCGGTAGAACGTGCGCAGTGCGACCCCCGCCCGGTGGGCGATGTCCTCGGCGGTGGTTCCGTCGGGGCCGTGCGCGGCGAAGAGCTCGCAGGCGGCACGGGCGATGTCGAGCTGGGTGGCGGCCTTGCGGCGCTCCGTCAGCGACTGGGTTGCGGAGCCGCTCTGGGGGGCGTACGGGCGGGGAGATCTCACGGGTGAAGAGTACCGCCCGTCGGATCAGATGGATGCATTTGATGCCAGCCTGGCAAAACGTGCCATCTTCTCGGTACGCTGCACCGCATGAACCGTTACGAAGGACGTCGCGTCCTCATCACCGGCGGCGGCTCGGGCATCGGCCAGGCCACCGTCCACCGCATTCTCTCCGAGGGCGGCCGCGTCCACACCGTCGACGTGAACGAAGCCGGCCTCAAGGCCACCGCCGAACGGGCGGCCGCCGACGGCCACGCCGGCCGGCTGACCACCGCCGTGCTGGACATATCCGACGAGGCCTCGGTCAAGGAGGGCGTCGCCGCCGCCGTCGACGCCCTCGGCGGCCTGGACGTGCTGGTCAACGCGGCGGGCATCCTGCGCTCCGCGCACACCCACCAGACCACCCTGGACTTCTGGAACAAGGTCATCGCGGTCAACCTGACCGGCACCTTCCTGATGATCCGCGAGTCCCTCCCCGCGCTGCTGGCGGGTGACCAGCCGGTCGTCGTGAACTTCAGCTCCACCTCGGCGAGCTTCGCGCACCCCTACATGTCCGCCTACGCGGCCAGCAAGGGCGGCATCCAGTCGATGACCCACGCCCTGGCCGCGGAGTACAGCAAGCAGGGCCTGCGCTTCGTCTCCGTCGCCCCCGGCTCCATCGAGAGCGGCATGACCACGGGCAACGGCCCCGGCCTGCCGGAGGACACCGACTGGTCCCTCTTCACCAAGCTGGCCCCGGCCCTCGGCCAGGGCTTCGCCGGCCCGCAGACCGTCGCCGGCGTCGTCGCGATGCTGGGCTCCGAGGACGGAGCCTTCATCACCGGCACCGAGATCCGCATCGACGGCGGCACCCACTACTGACGGGGCTCATCCCCTGAAGCGGTCCCAGAGCCGGGGGAAGCGCTCCGCGAGCACGGCTTCGTTCTCGAAGTCCAGCGGGGCGCCCTCCGGCTCCTCCGCCTGGAGCGGGATCCCCAGGTCCGGGGCCACCGCCCCGGTCAGCTGCTCGTACGCCTCGTCGGCGGCGTACCCCAGCTCCTCGCCGTCCCCGTCGATCTCCTCGTCGAACTCGCCCAGCAGCTCGGCCAGCTGGTCCGGATCGTGCACCGCGCCCTCGAAGACCTCCCGGCCCTGCCCGATCAGCCAGCACCGGAAGTAGTCGAACGCGTCGTCGCTGGCCCCGTCGAGCAGCACCCACGCCGCGCCCCACAGGTCCCAGGTGTACGCCCGGTTGTACCGGGACTCGAAGTGCCGGGCGAAGTCCAGCACGGAGTCGGGATCCAGCTGGGTCAGCCGTTCCACGAGCAGCTCGGCATGCTCCTCGGGGTCGCCCTCGGCGGCCTCGCGGGTACGGTCGATGATCTCCCAGAACTCCGTCTCGTCCATCACGCGATCCAGCATCACGGCTCCACCCCCGCGCCGCCACCGCGCATACGGCCAAAGGCCGATGCCCGATCCCCCGCCCGGCCGCATACTCGGGAGAGCGACGGCACGCGCGGCGGGAGGGCGCCCCATGCAGGGGTTGGAACTGGACGGCCGGTACCAGCTGATGAGCCTGATCGGCGTGGGCGCCATGGGGGAGGTCTGGGAGGCCTTCGACCTGAGGATGCGGCGGCCCGTCGCCGTCAAACTGGTCCGGGAGGCGGACGAGCCGTCCGAAGCCGAATGGCGCTTCACGGACGAGATCCGCGCCGCCGCGGGCCTCGACCACGCCCACGTGGTCACCGTGCACGACTGCGGCGAGCACCGGACGGGGGGAGGCCAACGGCTGCTGTTCCTGGTCATGGAACGCGTCGACGGCACGGACCTGGCCCGGGTCTTCGCCGAGCCGGGCCCGCTGCCCTGGTACGACGTGGTGCACTGGTCCGCCCAGGTCGCCCAGGCCCTCGCCGCCGCACACGGGCGCAACATCGTCCACCGCGACGTCAAGCCGGCCAACGTACTGCGCACGCGCACCGGCGTGATCAAGCTGGCCGACTTCGGCGTCGCGAAGATGCTCGACGAGCTGGCCCGGGCGGGCCGGAGCCACCCCGGCACGGTGCTCGGAACGCCCTCGTACATGTCGCCCGAGCAGGCATGGGGGGAGGCCGTGGACTTCCGCTCCGACCTCTACGGCCTGGGCTGCCTGCTCTACGAGGGGCTGACCGGGACGCTCCCGTTCCCGGGGGCCGACCGTCAGACGGTGCTGCGCAAGCACACCGAGGAGGCGCCTCCCCCGCTGGCCGAACGGGCACCCGAGGTGCCGGCGGCCGTCGGCGATCTCGTCATGCGCCTGCTCGCCAAGAGGCCGGCCGACCGGCCGCAGAGCGCGGCCGAGGTGGCGTACCTGCTCGCCGCCGCACTCGAGGCCCACCGCCCCGGGGAAGCCGCCGAAGCCCTCCGCCGGGAGGCCCGGCGCGAGGCGGCGGACCTGCGGGCCCGGGCGGAGGGGCACGCGCGGGCGCTGCACGAGGAAGCCGAGCGGTACGCCGCCGCGGTGCGGGCGGGAGCGGACGGGGTCCTGGACGAGGCCCGCCGCGAGGCGGAGCGGATCCTCCGGGAGGCGCACAGGCGGGCCCGCACCCCGCGCGCGGGCGCCCGGGCCGCGGCCCCCGGCCGGAGCGCGGTGACACCGTCCGGTCCCGGCGGCCCCGCCCAGGAACCCCGGGCAGCTGCGGGCACCCGCCAGGCCGGCCCCACGGGCACCCCCGGCCCCGCCGCCCCCGTCCGGGTGCCTCTGATGCTGACCGCCGCCCCCGGGCGGGCGGCCCTGCCGCCCGGGCCGGGGGCCGCGCGCAGGGCGCTGACCGCGGCCCTGCCGGGACCGCTTCCGGTGCTGGTCCCGCCGTCCCGGGTGGAGTTCCGGTTCGCGGCCGAGAACCTCGACGCCATCGCCAAGATCCTCTCCGGCCTGTCCGTCCTGCCCGGGATCGACCGGCCCGCGTTCGACCCGGCCCCGTGGTGGCGCGGCCTCTACGGCTCCGACGCGGAGGAAGGGCGCTGAACGCGGTGAGGCGGCCCGCCCCCGAAGGGACGGGCCGCCTCACCGCCGGACGGGATCGGGCCTACAGGCCGTAGCGCTCCCGGGCCTCCTTGACCGCGGACGCCGGGACCTCGCCCCGGCGGGCGAGCTGGGCCAGGGCCGCGACCGTGATCGACTGCGCGTCGACGCCGAAGTGGCGGCGGGCGCCCTCGCGGGTGTCGGAGAGGCCGAAGCCGTCCGTGCCCAGCGAGGTGTAGTCCTGCGGGACCCACTGGCTGATCTGGTCCGGGACCTGGCGCATCCAGTCGGAGACGGCCAGGACCGGGCCCGGGGCGCCCTCCAGTACGCGGGTGACGTACGGGGTGCGCTCCTCGCCGCGCAGCAGGGCCTCGTCGCACTCCAGCGCGTCGCGGCGCAGCTCGCCCCACGAGGTGGCGGACCAGACGTCGGCGGCCACGTTCCAGTCGGCGGCCAGCAGCCGCTGCGCCTCCAGGACCCAGTGGATCGCCGTACCCGAGGCCATGAGCTGGATCTTCGGGGCGTCGGCGGCCGGGGCGGCCTCCAGGGCGGCGGCCGTGTTGAAGCGGTACAGGCCCTTGAGGATGCCCTCCTCCACGCCCTCGGGCATGGCCGGCTGGACCTTCGGCTCGTTGTAGACCGTCAGGTAGTAGAAGACGTCCTCGGGCTGCTCGCCGTACATCCGGCGCAGACCGTCCTTGACGATCACCGCGATCTCGTACGCGAAGGCCGGGTCGTAGTTGAGCGACGCCGGGTTCGTGGACGCGATCAGGTGCGAGTGGCCGTCCGCGTGCTGGAGGCCCTCACCCGTCAGGGTGGTGCGGCCGGCCGTGGCGCCGACGATGAAGCCCTTGCCGAGCTGGTCGGCGAGCTGCCACATCTGGTCGGCGGTGCGCTGCCAGCCGAACATCGAGTAGAAGATGTAGAACGGGATCATCGGCTCGCCGTGCGTCGCGTACGACGTGCAGGCGGCGATGAAGTCGGCCATGGCGCCGGCCTCGGTGATCCCCTCGTTGAGGATCTGGCCGTCCTTGGCCTCCTTGTAGTACATCAGCTGGTCGCGGTCGACCGGCTCGTACGTCTGGCCCAGCGGCGAGTAGATGCCGGCCGACGGGAAGAGGGACTCCATACCGAAGGTACGGGCCTCGTCGGGGACGATCGGCACCCAGCGCTTGCCGGTCTCCTTGTCCCGCATCAGGTCCTTGACGAGGCGGACGAAGGCCATGGTGGTGGCCATCTCCTGCTTGCCGGAACCCTTGATGAGCGGGGCGAAGGAGCGGTCGGCCGGAGCCGGCAGGGCCACGTGGTGGACCTTGCGGGCCGGGGCGGGGCCGCCGAGGGCCGCGCGGCGCTCGTGCAGGTACCGCACCTCGGGGCTGTTCGCGCCCGGGTGGCCGTACGGGACCTTGCCGTCGGCGAAGGCGCTGTCCGGGATCGGGAGGCCAAGGAGGTCACGCATGTCCTTGAACTCGTCGATCGTCAGCTTCTTCATCTGGTGGTTCGCGTTCTTCGACTCGAACCCGGCACCCAGCGTGTGGCCCTTGACCGTCTGCGCCAGGATGACCGTCGGCGCGCCCTTGTGCGCCAGGGCGGCCTTGTACGCGGCGTAGACCTTGCGGGGCTCGTGGCCGCCGCGCGAGGTGTGGAAGCACTCGGCGATCTTCGCGTCGGACAGGACGCCGGCCAGCTGGACGAGCTCGGCGCTGGCGCCGAAGAAGTGCTGGCGGATGTAGGCGACGTCACGGGTCGCGTACGTCTGGAACTGCGCGTCCGGTACCTCGCGGATGCGGCGGACCAGGGCGCCCGTGGTGTCGAGCTGGAACAGCTCGTCCCAGGCGGAGCCCCACAGGGTCTTGATGACGTTCCAGCCGGCACCGCGGAACTGGGCCTCCAGCTCCTGGACCACGCGGAAGTTCGCGCGGACCGGGCCGTCGAGGCGCTGCAGGTTGCAGTTGATGACGAACGTCAGGTTGTCGAGCTGCTCGCGGGAGGCCAGGGCCAGGGCGGCGGTCGACTCGGGCTCGTCCATCTCGCCGTCGCCGAGGAAGGCCCAGACGTGCGAGTTGGAGGTGTCCTTGATGTTCCGGTTCTGCAGGTAGCGGTTGAAGCGCGCCTGGTAGATCGCGGAGAGCGGGCCGAGGCCCATGGAGACCGTGGGGAACTCCCACAGCCACGGCAGGCGCCGCGGGTGCGGGTAGGACGGCAGGCCGTTGCCGCCGGACTCCTGGCGGAAGTTGTCGAGCTGCTGCTCGGAGACGCGCCCGTCGAGGAAGGCGCGGGCGTAGATGCCGGGGGAGGCGTGGCCCTGGATGTAGAGCTGGTCGCCCGATCCGTCGGCCTCCTTCCCGCGGAAGAAGTGCTGGAAGCCGGTCTCGTAGAGCCAGGCCGCCGAGGCGAAGGTGGCGATGTGGCCGCCGACGCCGTACTTGGAGCCGCGGGTCACCATGGCGGCCGCGTTCCAGCGGTTCCATGCGGTGATCTTGGCTTCCATCTCCTCGTCACCCGGGAACTCGGGCTCGGCGGAGGTGGGGATGGTGTTGACGTAGTCCGTCTCCAGCAGCTTCGGCAGGGCCAGGCCGGCGGCCTCGGCGTGCTGGAGCGTGCGGCGGAGCAGGTATTCGGCGCGGCGCGTACCGGCGGCCTTGGCGACGGCGTCGAGGGAGGCCGCCCATTCGGCGGTCTCTTCGGTGTCGCGGTCCGGGAGCTGGTCGAGCTCGCTCGGAAGCTTTCCTACGGGGTCGGACATCGGTGTGCGCCGCCTTCCGGACAAAGGAGAGGAGGTGGTGAAGAAAAACCCTGACGGGCAGGACAGGGCCGATGGGCCCGGTTGGGGCCCGGAGTGACTGTAAATCCCTGATCGATGATCGATCAAATAAAAGTGACGAATATTCGACGCTCGGGCAAAAGTCGGCACCGGGTGCCATGAACGCAGGCACGCCGTGCCGGTTTCATCAGTAGACGCGAAAACGCTGGCGAGCCCCTGGAGGATCGCTCAAAACCGCAGGTCAGACGGGTGCCGGGGCGCCCCTGCAAACGGTCAGGCGCTCCGCGGCGCGCAGCCCAGGACGTGCCGCTTCACCAGCACCCCGATATCCGGGTCCTGGCTCCGGAAGGCCGCGACGAGGGCCTCGTGCTCCTCGGCGTACGACTTCTGGACGGTTCCCAGCCAGCGGATCGACAGGGCGGTGAAGACCTCGATGCCCAGACTCTCCCAGGTGTGCAGCAGCACGCTGTTCCCGGCCGCCCGCACCAGCTCCCGGTGGAAGCCCACCGTGTGCCGCACCTGCGCCGTGCCGTCCTGGATCCGGTCGGCCTCCCACAGGGCCGCCACGTGGGGCTCCAGCGCCGAGCAGTCGGCCGCCAGCCGCGGCGCGGCCAGCTCGGCCGCGATCTGCTCCAGACCGGCCCGGACCGGGTAGATCTCCTCCAGGTCGGTCGCCGAGAGGTTGCGCACGCGCACGCCCTTGTTCGGCGCCGACTCGATCAGCCGCAGGGTCTCCAGCTCGCGCAGGGCCTCCCGTACGGGCGTCTGGCTGACCTCCAGCTCGACCGCGATCCGCCGCTCGACGATCCGCTCGCCGGGCTTCCAGCGGCCGCTGACGATCCCCTCCACGATGTGCTCGCGGATCTGCTCGCGCAGCGAGTGCACGACGGGTGGGGTGATCATCGGGTTTCAACTCCTGTGTGTGCGGACACGCGGGGCCTGATGCCTAGACAATAAGGCCGCCATGGCCTGCTCCGATGCGTTCGTGGTCAGGGACGCAGGGTGAGGCTCGTTACAAGGACGGCGCCCCCGCCCGGACGAATCCGGGCGGGGGCGCCGTAAGCGGCAGGTACCTGCGCGCTCTGGCCTTACAGACCGAGCTCGACCTCGAACTCGCCGGCCTCGAGGATCGCCTTCACGGCCGTGAGGTACCGGGCCGCGTCCGCACCGTCCACCAGGCGGTGGTCGTAGGACAGGGTCAGGTACGTCATGTCGCGGACGCCGATGACGGTGCCCTCCTCGGTCTCGATGACCACGGGGCGCTTGACCGTGGCACCGATGCCCAGGATCGCGACCTGGTTCGGCGGGACGATCACCGTGTCGAACAGCGCACCGCGCGAGCCGGTGTTGCTGATGGTGAAGGTCGCGCCGGACAGCTCGTCCGGGGTGATCTTGTTGCCGCGGACCTTGGCGGCCAGGTCGGCGGTCGCCTTGGAGATGCCCGCCAGGTTGAGGTCACCGGCACCCTTGATGACCGGGGTCATCAGGCCCTTCTCGGAGTCCACGGCGATGCCGATGTTCTCCGAGTCGAAGTAGGTGATGGTGCCCTCGTCGTCGTTGATCCGGGCGTTGACGACCGCGTGGGCCTTCAGCGCCTGGGCGGCGGCCTTGACGAAGAACGGCATCGGGGACAGCTTGACGCCCTCGCGGGCGAGGAAGCCGGCCTTGGCCTTCTCGCGCAGCTTCATGATCTTGGTGATGTCCACCTCGACCACGGAGCTGAGCTGCGCCTGCGAGTGCAGGGCCTTCATCATGTTGTCGCCGATGACCTTGCGCATGCGGGTCATCTTGACCGTCTGACCGCGCAGCTCGGACACCGCGGCCGGAGCCTTCGCGGCGGCCGGGGCGGCAGCGGCGGCGGCCGGAGCCGGGGCGGCGGCGGCCTTGGCGGCCTCGGCGGCGGCCAGGACGTCCTGCTTGCGGATACGGCCACCGACACCGGTGCCCGTGACCGTGGCCAGGTTGACGCCGGACTCCGAGGCGAGCTTGCGCACCAGCGGGGTCACGTAGGCGCCCTCGTCACCGGCCGAGACCGGGGCGGCGGGGGCGGCCGGGGCGACCGGAGCCGGAGCGGCGACCGGCGCCGGAGCGGCCGGGGCCACCGGAGCGGCCGGGGCCACCGGAGCCGGGGCGGCGACCGGAGCGGCCGGAGCCACCGGGGCCGGAGCGGCGACCGGAGCCGCGGGGGCGACCGGAGCCGGGGCGGCGACCGGAGCGGCCGGGGCGGCCGGAGCCGGAGCCGCGGCGGCCGGGGCGGCGGCCGGAGCCGCGCCCGCGACGCCGATGACGGCCAGGACGGTGCCGACCTCGGCGGTCTCGTCCTCGTTGATCCGGATCTCCAGCAGGGTGCCGGAGACCGGGGCGGGGATCTCGGTGTCGACCTTGTCCGTGGAGACCTCGAGCAGCGGCTCGTCGGCCTCGACGGACTCGCCGACCTCCTTCAGCCAGCGGGTGACGGTGCCCTCGGTGACGGACTCGCCCAGGGCGGGGAGCACGACGTCGGTGCCGGACGCGGCAGGCGCGGCGGCGGCGGGGGCCGGGGCGGCCGGGGTCTCGGCCGGTGCGGGGGCGGCCGGGGCCTCGGCGACCGGCGCCGGGGCGGCGGCGGGCTCGGCGGCCGGAGCGGCGGCCGGGGCGGCGGCGCCCGTGCCGTCGTCGATGATGGCCAGCTCGGCGCCGACCTCGACCGTCTCGTCCTCGGCGACCTTGATGGACGCGAGGATGCCGGAGACGGGGGAGGGGATCTCGGTGTCGACCTTGTCGGTCGAGACCTCGAGCAGCGGCTCGTCGGCCTCGACGCGCTCGCCCTCGGCCTTCAGCCAACGGGTGACAGTGCCCTCGGTGACGCTCTCACCGAGCGCCGGAAGGGTTACGGAAACCGGCATGGTTTCTGTTGCTCCTAACGAAAGTGCGGAAGTGGTCGTCGCGCCCGTGACGATTAGTCGTGGTTGTGCAGCGGCTTGCCGGCCAGGGCCAGGTGGGCCTCGCCGAGCGCTTCGTTCTGGGTCGGGTGCGCGTGGATGAGCTGCGCGACCTCGGCCGGCAGGGCTTCCCAGTTGTAGATCAGCTGGGCCTCGCCCACCTGCTCGCCCATCCGGTCACCGACCATGTGGATACCGACCACGGCACCATCCTTGACCTGGACGAGCTTGATCTCGCCCGCGGTCTTCAGGATCTTGCTCTTGCCGTTGCCCGCGAGGTTGAACTTCGCGGCGATGACCTTGTCCGCACCGTAGATCTCCTTGGCCTTGGCCTCGGTGATGCCGACGGAAGCGACCTCGGGGTGGCAGTACGTGACGCGCGGAACACCGTCGTAGTCGATCGGGACGGTCTTCAGGCCGGCCAGGCGCTCCGCGACCAGGATGCCCTCGGCGAAGCCGACGTGCGCGAGCTGGAGGGTCGGGACGAGGTCGCCGACGGCGGAGATGGTCGGCACGTTGGTGCGCATGTACTCGTCGACCAGGACGTAGCCGCGGTCCATCGCGACGCCCTGCTCCTCGTAGCCCAGGCCCTGCGAGACCGGGCCGCGGCCGATGGCGACCAGCAGCACCTCGGCCTCGAAGGTCTTGCCGTCGGCGAGGGTGACGCGGACGCCGGACTCGGTGTACTCGGCCTTCTGGAAGAAGGTGCCGAGGTTGAACTTGATGCCGCGCTTGCGGAACGCGCGCTCCAGGAGCTTGGAGCTGTTCTCGTCCTCGACCGGGACGAGGTGCTTGAGGCCCTCGATGACGGTGACCTCGGTGCCGAAGGACTTCCACGCCGAGGCGAACTCGACGCCGATGACGCCGCCGCCCAGGATGATCGCGGACTGCGGCACGCGGTCCAGGACCAGCGCGTGGTCCGAGGAGATGATGCGGTTGCCGTCGATGTCCAGGCCGGGCAGGGACTTCGGCACGGAGCCGGTCGCCAGCAGGACGTGGCGGCCCTGGATGCGCTGGCCGTTGACGTCGACGGAAGTCGGGGAGGAGAGGCGGCCCTCACCCTCGATGTAGGTCACCTTGCGCGAGGCGACCAGGCCCTGCAGACCCTTGTACAGGCCGGCGATGACGTCGTCCTTGTACTTGTGCACACCGGCGATGTCGATGCCCTCGAAAGAGGCCTTGACACCGAACTGTGCGGCTTCGCGCGCCTGGTCGGCGACCTCACCGGCGTGCAGCAGAGCCTTCGTGGGGATGCAGCCGTTGTGCAGGCAGGTGCCGCCGAGCTTGTTCTTCTCGATCAGCGCAACGTCGAGACCCAGCTGGGATGCGCGGAGCGCCGCGGCGTAGCCGCCACTGCCACCGCCGAGGATCACTAGGTCGAAAACGGTGCTGGCGTCGTTCGCCACGTCACGTCCTCCATGCATGTGCGCCGGGCACCGGTCCTCTGTGACCGGGCGGCGGCTGGTAATCGGCCGCTTGTTTCTTCGGCCCTGTGGTGGGGGCCCTGTCCTGCCGAGAACCCATCTTCGCATTTGTCGGGGGAACGCGGGACGCCGGGCCCCGGGTGTGCACCGTCGTTCTGCCCGAAGTCCGGGTTACCCGGGCGTAGAAACCTACCGATACTCAAGATTTCTTCCAGAGCGAACACGCCCCGGGACCGAAGTGTCGGTCCCGGGGCGCGGCGCACGTCACAGAACCCGTCCCACCAGGTGGTACGGGCCCCGCGGCAGGGGGCGGAGCGGGCGGGTCAGCCCAGGTCGCCGGTGGCGGTGCGCTCGGCGAGGCGCACCAGGGTGCGGACGGCGGAGCCGGTGCCGCCCTTCGGGGTGTAGCCGTACGGGGCGCCCTCGTGGAAGGCGGGGCCCGCGATGTCGAGGTGGGCCCAGGTGATGTCCTCGCCGACGAACTCCTGGAGGAAGAGGCCGGCCACCAGGCCGCCGCCCATCCGGACGCCCATGTTGGCGATGTCGGCCGTCGGGGAGTCCATGGTCTTGCGCAGGTCCTCGGGCAGCGGCATCGGCCAGGAGGACTCGCCGACCTCCTCCGCGATCTCGTGGATCGAGGTGCGGAAGGCGTCGTCGTTGGCCATGATGCCGAAGGTGCGGTCGCCCAGCGCCAGCACCATGGCGCCGGTCAGGGTGGCCACGTCGACGATCGCGTCCGGGTTCTCCTCGGAGGCCTTGGTCAGGGCGTCGCCCAGGACCAGACGGCCCTCGGCGTCCGTGTTCAGGACCTCGACGGTCTTGCCGCTGTACATGCGCAGGACGTCACCGGGGCGGGTGGCGGAGCCGGACGGCATGTTCTCGGCGAGGGCGAGCCAGCCGGTGACGTTGACCTTCAGGCCCAGCTTCGCGGCGGCGACGACCGAGGAGAACACGGCGGCGGCACCGGACATGTCGCACTTCATGGTCTCGTTGTGACCGGCCGGCTTCAGGGAGATGCCGCCCGAGTCGTACGTGATGCCCTTGCCGACGTAGGCGAGGTGCTTCTCCGCCTCGGGGTGGGTGTAGGCGATCTTCACCAGGCGCGGCGGGTTCTCGGAGCCCTTGCCGACGCCCATGATGCCGCCGTAGCCGCCCTTGATCAGCGCCTTCTCGTCCAGGACCTGGGCCTTGAGGCCGAGCTCCTTGGCGGTCGCCGCGGCGATCGCGGCGAAGGCGGCGGGGGTGAGGTCGTTCGGCGGGGTGTTGATCAGGTCGCGCGCGACGTTGACCTCGGCCGCGACGACGGCCGCGCGCTCGGCGGCCGCCTTGTGCTCCTTGTCACGCGGCTTGGCGCCGAGCAGGGCCACCTCGGCCAGCGGCTGCTTGGGGCCGCCGTTCTTGGCGGCCTTCTTCTCCCCGCCCTGGTAGGACGTGAAGGCGTACGCGCCCAGCAGCGCGCCCTCGGCCACGGCGGTGACGGCGGAGGCGTCCTCCAGCGGGAGGGCGAAGGCGGCCTTCTTGGCGCCGTGCAGGGCGCGGGCGGCGGCACCGGCGGCGCGGCGCAGGGCCTCCTCGTCGAAGGACTCGTCCTGCTCGGGCGCGGGGCCCAGGCCGACCGCCAGCACGACCGGGGCCTTGAGGCCGGCGGGGGAGGGCAGCTTGGTGATCTCGCCTTCGCCGCCGGAGGCGCCGAGCGCGTCGAGTACGGCGGCGAGCTTTCCGTCGAACGCCGTGTCCACGGCCTCCGCGCCGGCGGCCACGACGAGCCCCTTCGGGCCCTTCGCCACGCCGACCACGAGGGCGTCGGCGCGCAGCGTCGCCGCGCCGGCAGTGCTGAGAGTCAGAGCAGTCACGGTGGTGAAGTCTCGCTTCCGTTTGTGTTATATGGGCGCTTCTGTCGCGTCGGGGTCGCCGGCCGCTCCGCAGCGATCGTATTCGGGCCCGACGGCCGCCGGAAACGAGCCTACGCGCAGAGCGTGATCCGTACGTCACTCGAAGGTTTGTCAAGTTGTTCGACGGCTGGGCCGTCAGGTTCACCCATCTGTGGACTCTGCTCCAGGTTTGCCGCCTAGACCTGACGAGGTCCGAGAGGATCGAGCCACTCTCGCAAGGGGACGCGGGGTCCTTTTGCATGATTTCCACAGAGCCTCCCCGGCCCGGCCGTCCGCCAAGGGCCGCGCCGAGGGACGCCTGCGGGGGGAAAGGCCGAAATGGTCAAAAAGAACCGGATGAACAGGGCCGCCGCAGCCATGGGCGTAGCGGCGCTGATCTCCGTAGCCGTACCCGCCACGACCGTCCACGCGGCGACCGTGGCACCGCGCATCGACCTGAAGGTGCTGGTCGTCGACGACGGCGGCAGCTCGGTCGGCGCGATCACCGCGGAACTCCGCGACACCGGGGTCCCGTTCACGCGGATCGACCTGGGCAGCGCGAGCCGCCCGGTGATCGACGCCGCCTTCCTCAGCGACACCGTCAGCGGCCGCCCGCGCGCCAAGTACCAGGGCGTGGTCCTGCCGAACGAGAACCCCTTCGGCGCGGGCTCCGCCGAGATGGCCGCGCTCACCGCGTACGAGAGCGCGTACGGGATCCGCCAGGTGGACGCCTACACCTGGGCGCACCCCGAGGTCGGCCTGGAGTACACGGACAACGGCGGCTACACCGGCACCCTCGACGGCACGCAGGCCGCCGTCACCGCCGCCGGCAAGTCGGGCCCCTTCGGCTACCTCGGCGGTCAAGTGACCTTCGAGGACAACTCCCCTCTCATTCCGGAGAGTTACGGGTTCATCGCCAAGCCGATGGCCGGCTTCACCAGCTACGTCGACGCCCCCGTGGGCTCCGGACGGGGCTCGCTCGTCGGCGAGTACGCCCACGACGGGCGCAGCGAGCTCGTCGTCACCTTCGGCTACAACCAGTACCAGCAGCAGTTCCGGCTGCTGGCGCGCGGCATCGTCGAATGGCTCACCCAGGGCGTCCACCTCGGCCAGGAGCGCAACTACTTCGCCGTCCACGTCGACGACGTCTTCGCCCCGGACGCCCGCTGGGACAAGTCCCTCAACTGCACCCCCGGCGACTACGCCTGCGCGGGCGGCGAGGGCAAGGAGTCGACGATCCGCATGACCGCCGCCGACGCCCAGTACCTGGCGCAGTGGCAGACCTCCAAGGACTTCAAGCTGGACCTGCTCTTCAACGCGGGCGCCGGCGAGGAGTGGAAGACCGAGAACGGCGGCACCGACGCCCTCACCACCCAGCTCCTGGCCGACAAGGCCAAGTACCGCTGGATGAACCACACCTACACCCACCTCTTCCTCGGCTGCACCCAGGACGTCAGCGTCAGCCCCTGGACCTGCACCAAGGACGCCCAGGGCCAGACCCTGTGGATGAGCCGCGCCGACATCTCGGCGCAGATCCGCGACAACAACAACTGGGCCGCCTCCAAGGGCCTCACCACCGACCGCTCCGAGCTCGTCACCGGCGAGCACTCCGGTCTCAAGACCCTCCCGCAGCAGCCGCAGGACAACCCCAACCTGGCCGGCGCCCTCGCCGACAACGGCGTCAAGTGGGCCGGCAGCGACAACTCCCGCGAACCCGACCAGCGGGCGGTCGGCGCGGCCCTGACCGTCCCCCGCTACCCGATGAACGTGTACTACAACACGGGCACCAACGCGGAGATGGCCGACGAGTACAACTGGATCTACACCAGCCGTGCCGACGGCGGCAGCGGCCTCTGCGAGGACAACCCCGCGACCTCCACCTGCCTGCCGGCCCCGCTGGACGCCACCACCGGCTACCTCGACCACATCGTTCCCGCCGAGGCGCGCATCGCCATGCGCCACGTCCTGAACAACGACCCCAAGCCGCACTACGTCCACCAGTCCAACCTCGCCGAGGACCGCACCTTGTACCCGGTGCTCAACCAGGTCCTCGACACCTACCGCTCCCTCTACGCGCCCAGCGCGCCGATCGTCAACCAGAGCATGAAGGCCACCGGCGTCGAGCTCCAGCGCCGCGCCGCCTGGGACAAGGCCATCGCCGCCGGCCAGGTCACCGCCTACCGCATCGGCAAGGACGTCACCGTCAAGGCGCCCTCCGGAGTCCTCGCCCCGGTCACCGCGCCGAACGGGACGAAGAAGCAGCTCCTGCTCGGCACCGCCGACTTCGGCACCGCCTACGCCGGCACCCGCTCCGCCTGGACCGGCCCCGAACTGCTCCAGTCGGCGGTCACCCTCCGGCTCCTCTGAGCGCGGGGCCCAGCGCCCCGACACCGCACGCACCACCGCGTAGTACCCAGTGCCGGCGCTCCGCCAACCACGGGCGCCGGCCCCTTTTCAGTCCTGGGGGGACTCAGCACATGAGCCATGGGCGTCACGTCACCATGCTCACCGAAGGCACCTACCCGCACGTCCACGGGGGCGTCAGCACCTGGTGCGACCAGCTGGTTCGCGGTATGCCGGAGGTCGACTTCAACGTCATAGCCCTGACCGGCTCCGGACGCGAGCCGGTCACCTGGGAGCTGCCGCGCAACGTCTACCGGCACACCGCCGTCCCGCTGTGGGGCCCGCCGCCCCCGAAGGCCCGCCGCACCGCCCTGCGCGGCAAGGCCCACCGCCGCTTCACCGAGGTCTACGAAACCTTCCTGCTCTCCCTGATCGACCCCGACCCGGCCACCGGCGGGGACAGGGGCTTCTCCGAGGCCCTGGGCGAACTCGCCCGCCTCGCCCGCGCCGGCCGGCTCGCCCCGGCCCTGCGCTCCGAACCGGTACTGCGCCTGCTGATGGCCGTATGGACCCGCCCCGGCCTGACCACCGCCGCCGCCGAGCCCACCGTCCACGACGCACTCACCGCCACCGACCTGCTGGAACACGCCCTGCGCCCGCTGTCCGTGCGGATCCCGCCCGACAGCGTCGCCCACGCCGTCAGCAGCGGCCTCGCCACCCTCCCCGCCCTCGCCGCCAAACGCCTCGACGGGGTCCCCTTCCTCCTCACCGAACACGGCATCTACCTGCGCGAGCGCTACCTCGGCTACCGCACCGCCGCCCAGCGCTGGCCCGTCAAGGCCCTGATGCTGGGCTTCTACCGCGAGCTGAACTCCGAGGGCTACCGGCAGGCCGACCTGATCACCCCGTGCAACCAGTACAACCGGCGCTGGGAGGAACGCGGAGGCGCCGACTCCGAACGGATCCGCACCGTCTACAACGGCGTCGACCCGCACGTCTTCCCCGACGCCGGCCCCGAACCGGACGTCCCCACCCTCAGCTGGTGCGGCCGCATCGACCCGATCAAGGACCTCGAAACCCTCATCCGCGCCTACGCGTTCATGCGCGAGGAACTGCCCGCCCTGCGCCTGCGCCTCTTCGGCCCGGTCCCGGCCGGCTGCGAGGAGTACAAGCTCCGCCTGGAGAAGCTCGCCGCCGAACTCGGCGTCGCCGACGGCATCACCTGGGAGGGCCGGATCAGCGAGGTCGCCCAGGCCTACGCCGCCGGCAGCGTCGTCATGCTCTCCAGCATCAGCGAGGGCTTCCCCTTCAGCATCATCGAAGCCATGTCCTGCGGCCGCACCACCGTCTCCACCGACGTCGGCGGCGTCCGCGAGGCCGTCGCCGACACCGGCCTCGTCGTCCCGCCCCGCGAGCCCGAGACCATGGCCCGCGCCACCCTCGCCCTCCTGCGCGACGACGAACGCCGCGCCGAACTCGGCCGCCTGTCCCGCAAACGGGTCGTCGAGAAGTTCACCCTCCACCAGTCCGTGGACGGCTTCCGCCACATCTACCGGGAGCTGGCCGGCCAGCCCGTCCTGCCCGTCCACCCCGGCGACCGGTGGACGCAGCGCCTCGCCGACCCCTGGTACCGCGAACTCGCCGCCGACGGGAGCCTGTGGTGAGCGGATCCCTCTGGCTGCGGCCCCCGGGCCCCGACGGCCCCTGGACGCACGTCGGCCACTCCGTCCGCCCGCGCCCCGGCGCGGCCGCGGCCACCGACACCCTGCCCGACCTGCCCCGGCCCGGCCGGGCCGGAGACCCGGGCGCCGACCCGATGGACGAACTCGCCGAGCGGCTCGGCGCGTTCGTCGCCGCCGCCGTCCACCCCGACGAGATCGCCGCCGTCCTCGAATCCGACGGCATGACCGACGAGTACATCCGCCTCACCTACGGACGCCCCGACTCCTTCACCCTCGCCGAGGAGCTCTACCACCGCGTCCCCCGCTCCTTCCCCGAACCCGACGCCCTCCCCGACCCCTGGAAGGTCTCCCTCATTGCCTGCCTCCTGCGCGGGCTGATCTTCGCCCTCCCCGGCCTCGCCTACCTCCTCGGCGAACCCCTCCTCGAAGGCCCGCCCGACCGGCTCGGCCTGCCCGCCGGCACCCTCACCCTGCTCGCCGGCGCCCTCATCGGCTGGGTCTGGGACCAGACCCTCTCCCACCGCGCCTACACCTGGCTCGGCCTCGGCGACCGCGCCGCCGCCGGACGCACCCTGCTCGTCGGCGCCCCCGTCGGCGCCCTCCTCGGCACCGCCGCAGCCCTCGCCGTACCCGGCGGGCCCCCGTTCTCGTACGCCTTCGCCGCCGGGCAGGCCCTGTACGTGGGCGCCGCCACCGTCCTGCTCGTCCTCGGCCGGGAACGGCTGCTGCTCGCCGCGCTCGCCCCGATGGCCGCCGGGTCGGTCCTCGCCCTCTTCACCGACCCGCCCGTACCCGTACGCGTCGCCCTGCTGCTCACCTCCCTGGCCGCCGCCTGCGCCCTGGCCCTGCGGGAACTCCCGGTGGCGCAGGGGGTACGGGCCGCCGTACGCAAGATCCGCGGTTCGGCGCGGCGCCACCCCGGCGAAGAGGGCGCCGTGCGCTGGCGGATGCTGCGCGGCGCCGAAGAGGAGCACCGCCGCCACGGGCCCCGCATCGGGGACTCGGTGCCGTACGGGGTCTTCGGCCTCGGCACCGGCCTGCTCGTGCTGTACGCCGCCCTCGGGGAGGTGCTCACCGGCGGCCCCGCCGAAGCCGTCGCCGCCCCCTCGGCGGTGGCCCTCACCCTCAGCATGGGGCCCGCCGAATGGCTCCTGCACCGCTTCCGCAGCGGCAGCCTGGCCGGGCTGCGCGCCGCCCGCTCCCCCCGGTCCTTCCGGCGGCGCATGCTCGCCACCCTCGGCCAGTGCCTCGCCCTCTACCTCGCGGTGCTGCTCCTGCTCGGCACCGCCGGCACCCTGCTGTGGCCGCAGGCCCCCGGCCTGACCTGGGACCGCGTCGCCACCCTGCTGCTGCTCGGCGCCGTGATGTGGACCGGGCTGCTCCTGCAGTCCTTCGGCGCCGTCCGCCCCGCCGCCGCGATCTGCGCCGCCGCGGCCGCCGCCCAGAGCCTGGCCCTGCTGGCCGGCGCCGCGGCGCCCCGGCTGCTCCAGCCGGCCGTGGCGGGCGTGGCGGCGGCCGTCCTGTCCGTCCTGGTCTGCCTGCTCCTCGGCCGCGCGACGGCACACCGATGACCCCGTACCCCGAGAAGGCCCCCATGCTCCTGGTCCCGCTCTACGAGCATCCCGCCGACCGGCCCGAGGCCTGGGAACAGCTCATCGCCTCCGCCGGCCGGCTGCACTCGGTGGTCCTCAACCCCGCCAGCGGGCCGGGCGAGGCCCCCGACGCACGGTTCGCCGCCGTCGCCGCCCGGCTCCGGGAGGCCGGCGTCCCCGTCCTCGGCTACACCGACACCGACTACGGACGCCGCCCCCACGCCGACGTCGTCCAGGACCTGCTACGCCACCGCGACTGGTACGACGCCGACGGTGCCTTCCTCGACCAGGCCGCCTCCGGTCCCGAACTCCTGCCCCACTACGGCCGTCTCACCGTCGCCGCCCGGGCCGCCGGAGCCCGTATGCTCGTCCTCAACCACGGCGTCCACCCGCACCCCGGGTACGCCGCCCTCGCCGACCTCCTCGTCACCTTCGAGGGCCCCTGGGACGCCTACCGCGACGGGGCCTCCGCACCGCCCCCCTGGACCGCCGACCACCCGGCCGACCGGTTCTGCCACCTCGTCTACGCCGTCCCGCCGCACGCCCCGGCCGCCCAGCTCGCCGCCGAGCGGCACGCGGCCGTCCACTGCGCCGTCCCCGGCACCGGCGCCCACCCGTGGGGGACCCTCCCGTACGCCCTGGAGACCGTCGGATGAAGCGTTTCGCCACCGCCGCGCTGGCCGCCCTGCTGCTGCTCACCGCCGCCTGCACGGCGGGCCCGGACGACGGGGACGACGACGGGCAGACCCCGGCCCCGGAACCCTCCCAGGCCCCGGGCGGACGCTGGCAACCCCGGCCGGGGACGGCCTGGCAGTGGCAGCTCACGGAAAAGCTGGACACGTCGGTGAAGGTGCTGGTGTACGACGTGGACGGGTTCAACACGACGAAGGAGCAGGTGGCGGGGTTGCGGGCGGCCGGCCGGCGGACCATCTGCTACATCTCCACGGGCGCCTGGGAGGACTTCCGCTCCGACGCCGACGCCTTCCCCAAGCCCCTCCTCGGCGAGGGCAACGGCTGGGAGGGCGAACGCTGGCTCGACATCCGGCAGACGGCCGCCCTGGAACCCCTGATGGCGAAGCGCTTCGACATGTGCCGGGAGAAGGGCTTCGACGCGGTGGAGCCGGACAACATGGACGGCTACAAGAACCAGACGGGCTTCCCGCTGACGGCCGACCACCAGCTCACCTACAACCGCCTGATCGCCCGGCTCGCCCACGACCGGGGGATGGCGGTGGGCCTGAAGAACGACCTGGACCAGATCCCGCAACTGGTCGGCGACTTCGACTTCGCGGTCAACGAACAGTGCGCCCAGTACGAGGAATGCGACAGCCTGACCCCCTTCATCAAGGCGGGCAAGGCGGTCTTCCACGTCGAATACGAACGCTCGACGAGCGAGTTCTGCGACCGCTCACGCGAACTGAAACTGAGCTCGATGGAAAAGAAATACGGCCTGGGCCCCTGGCGCAAGCCCTGCTGACGGGCGGGGAGACAGTGCACCCCTTCTCGTTCGGGCCCGCCATCTCCCCCTCGAGGTGCCGGGGGCGGGTCGGAGCTTGCCCACCCGCCTCCCCGGGTGCGGGTGGGCGGGGCGGGGGCGGAAGGCCGCCGGGGCGGGACTGACCTGCTGACCGGGACCGGGGGAGGTCGGGACCCCACTCAGCGGTCTCAGGGAGGGTTGGGGGTTTCCCGTCAGTCTCATCGTCCTTCCGCGTCGGGCCGCCCTGTCAAGGGCGCTCCTTCGTCGCGTCGCTTCGCGATGGCCTTCGGCCACCCTTGACAGACCGTCCCGCCGCGAAATGCCGAAGACTGCCGGGAACCCCCCAAAGGAACGGGACGGACGTTCATGGGGCATGCGGCCGAATCAGCGATGAGCCGGGAGGTCGGGGGTCGGCAGACCAGAGACCCGGCCCCCGACCGGCGAAGCCGGAGCCTGGGGCCACCCCACGCATCAAATCGCTACGCGCTCCTCATCGCTTAGCGTCCGGCGGCCGTCTGGGGCTGGTACCTGCACGACATGCCAATTCGGGCGGCATCCGGGAGTGGTGGGCGCGTGAGATTGCTCTACGCTCCTCGTTTCTCGGCGTCCGGCAGCCGGATTCGGCTTCTGCTCCCTACCATCGGGGGCATGGCCTCTGAGTGGGAAGTTCGGTTCCGGTCGCTCGACGGTACAGAGCTGGCGGGGACGGTCATGGCGCCGACTGAGGTGGCGGCGAAGGGGTGCGCCGTCCTGGTACACGGTGCCGGCGTCACCAGGGAGGAGGGGGGCTTCTTCAGCCGGCTGGCTGGAGGGCTCGCTGAGGCCGGCTTGCTCTCGTTGCGGTTCGATCTGCGGGCGCACGGGGCGAGCGGGGGGCGAGCGCGGGACATCACCATCGCCGGGATCGCCAACGACATCCGGGCCGCCGTGGACCAGGTGCGCCGGGAGAGGGGGATCGACGTGGCGCCTCATGTGATCGCGGCCTCGTTCTCCGGGGGTGCCGCCGCGTTGCACGCCGGCTACCGGCCTCAGGACGTGGGACGGCTGGTGCTGTTGAACCCGCGCCTGGACTATCGGGACCGTTACGTGGACAGCCGCCCGTACTTCGAGGGCGACTACATCTCCAGCACGGCCGCGCGGGATCTGAACGAGGTCGGCTTCACCGAGAAGTCGCCCTTCGAACTGGGCCGGGCTCTGCACAACGAGGTGTTCTATCTGGACCCGGAGGTCTACCTGCGAGCGGTTCGGGCGCCGGTCCTGGTCGTGCACGGGACGAAGGACACGTTCGTGCCGGTGGAGTCCTCACGCCGGTACCTTCCCGCCTTCACCGGTCCTGCCGAGCTGTTGGAACTGGACGGCGCCCAGCACGGATTCGCCGTACACGAGGACCCTGGCTACGCCGATCCGCAGACGCAGATCTGGCAGGCGCAGGTCATCGACCGGGTGAGCGGGTTCCTGGCGGCCTAGACCGGCAGCTCCGCAAGGGCCTGGCGCAGCTCGCGGACGGCAGGACGTCGTGCGTGGACGCGCAGCTCCGCGGCCGTTCTGCGCAGCTCGCCCAGTGCTTGGCCGAAGCCGGGCGTGGCGGCGAGACGGAGTGCGGCCATGCCGGTGGTGGCGGCATGGTCGGGTTCATCCGCTGCCGCCAGCGCTCCCGAGAGGTGGGCGGTGAAGAACGCACGGTCGCGAGGGGCGAAGGTGCCCTGGGCCAGGTGTTGTCGGAGGAGGTCCACGGCGCGGGAGGCCTGGCCGGCCTCGCGGTGGCTGATCGCGCTCTGTGCCATCAGTCGATCGATGGTGTATCCGGCGCACAGGGGCCCGGTGCAGCTGGCGGGTTCGGGATTCCCGGCCCGGCCAAGGGCATGGTGGGCTTGGTCCAGGGTGCGGGCGACGGTGTCGGGCGGGGCTCCGGTGAGGGCGAGGGCGCGCGCTTCCTGCTGGAGGGCCTCAGCCTGGGCGCGCGGCGGGAGCGTCCAGGGGCCGTGGGCGGCGGCGTGCGCGAGGTCGAGCATGCGACCTGCGTCATGGCGATCGGTTGCCTGCGCCTTCCGCAGGAGGACATAGGCGTGCATGGGGGCGTCGCCCGTGACGGTCGCCCACTCGACGGCTCGGTCGTGAAGGAAGACCGTGACGTGTGCCGGGGCGCCCGCGTCCCGATGCAGCCAGGCGGTGAACTCCGCTGCCCGTGCGCCCACGCCGAGCAGTTCGCGACGGATGGACGGAGAGGCTTCATGAGCCAGGTGCTCGATGACGGCCAGGAGCTCGGACGCCGCTGGAAGCGCCTGCCGAGGCCCGGCACTTCCGTCAGCCCGGGCCAACTCGTCCAGAGCGCTGCGCAGGTACCCGACCAGAGCCTGGTCTTGGTAGCGGCGTGCATGGTTCAACCGGTCAAGGCCTGACGGGCCGAGCAACGGAGCGATTCCGAGCACCCCCTGAAGGAACGACCGCCTACGCACCGCGCCCTCCTCAGCCGGTTCCGTCCGTGCGCTGTGGGGCGGCACGAAGCCCAGTTGCTCCAACGGCATCCCGAACATGGCCCGCAGTACTCGTCGCGCCTGGGTGTTGGGCCAGCCCGGCTTCGCCGACTCCCAGCGCCGCACCTGCCGTACATCGATCTCGCCCGTCTCACCCAGGGCTGCCGCGTGTACGGCATAGGCCCGGGCCACGTCGGCCTGGCTGTGCCAACCACGTTCCAGCCGCGCGGCACGGAAGGCGGGATTTCCAGGAATCTGGGACATCAATCTCCCCAGTGCGACGAGAGCCACTTGTCCGGGGATGACGCTACTCCGGCGAGATGTCCTCTGATGTGTCCTCGTTGCATCTCGTGCCCACGCCTACGGTCGCAGAGAGAGCAAGGGAGGACACCTGAATGACCGTTGACGTACAAGAGCCCGCCCCCGGGCCATCCGGCCACGGCCAGCCATCCCCGGAACTGCTGGCCCGCGCGGAGCGGGGTCTCATGCGATTCCTCATCCACTGGCCCCAGCCGAGCGATGGCATCTGCGGCGTCGGCACGGCCGAAGGGCCGTCCGATGAGTGAGCAGTACGAGTACGTCCCCCACCGCCTCCTGCGCCGCCGGGTCCACGACCTCGCCTCCGGCACCGAGGGCGAGCTGATGGCCGTCATCAACGAGAACGTCTCCGACTGCCCCACCTACGAACGCTGGATGGAACTCGCCTATATCCGGGGCGCATCCGGCCGAGAGTTCACCACCGCCGTCGAGAACATCGTCCCCGCCCATGACCAGCCCAAGACAGCCGCCGGACGCCGAGATATGGGCAGCGCGTAGCGATCTGATGCGCCGGACAGGGCCCGATGCCGTCCTGTTCGGCCTTTGGCGCGGGTAGCGGCCCCAGACGGCCGCCGGACGCTGAGATGCGAGAAGCGCGTAGCGATCTGGTGCGTGGGCTGGCCCGGATTGCCGTTTGGCGTTGTCGGGGGCCGGATGTGTGGTCTGCCGTGGCCCGGTCTGCCCGGCTGGGCGCTGATCCCGCCGCATGCCCGCCTTCCATCCGTCCCGTTCCTTTGGGGGGTTCCCGGCAGTCTTCGTTTTTCCGTGGCGGGACGGTCTGTCAAGGGTGGCCGAAGGCCATCGCGGAGCGACGCGACGAAGGAGCGCCCTTGACAGGGCGGCCCGACGCGGAAGGACGATGAGACTGACGGGAAACCCCCAAGCCCTCTCTGAGACCGCCCCACCGGGACCCCGACCATCCCCCGCCCCCGACCCCTCGCGGGGGCAAAAGCGGGCCCGCGCCGTGAGCGCTACACCGGCAGGATCGCGTGCACCCTGTACCCGCCCCCGTAGCGCGGGCCCGTGAAGCAGGTGCCGCCCAGGGCCGTGGCGCGTTCGCGCATGCCGAGGTGGCCGTGGCCGCCGCCCGGGGGGCCGGGGGCGGGAGCGGAGTCGGCGGAGTCGCCGCCGTCGTCCAGGACGGTCACCTCCACCGAGGCGCCGACCCGGACCACGCTGACCTCGGCCTGCGCTCCCGGGCCCGCGTGCTTGCGCACGTTGGTCAGGGCCTCCTGGATCACCCGGTACGCCGCCAGGTCCACGGCCGCCGGCAGCGGCCCGGTGCCCGTCCCCAGCTGGACGGTGGCCTCCACCGGCAGGCCCGCGTGCCGGAAGGTGTCGAGGAGCTCGTCCAGTACGGCCAGCCCCGGCGCCGGTTCCGTCGGGGCCTCCGGGTCGCCGGACTGGCGGAGCAGACCGACCGTCGCCCGCAGCTCGTTCAGGGCGGACCGGCTCGCGTCCCGTACGTGGGCCAGGGCCTCCTTGGCCTGGTCGGGCCGCTTGTCCATGACGTGCGCGGCCACCCCCGCCTGCACGTTGACCAGGGCGATGTGGTGGGCGACCACGTCGTGCAGGTCCCGGGCGATGCGCAGCCGTTCCTCGGCGACCCGGCGCCGGGCCTCCTCCTCGCGGGTCCGTTCGGCGCGCTCGGCCCGTTCGCGGATGGCGTCGACGAAGGCCCGCCGGCTGCGGACGGCGTCTCCGGCGGCCGCGGCCATTCCGGTCCAGGCGAAGATGCCGATGTTCTCCTGCGCGTACCAGGGGAGCGGCCCGGCGAGCATGGCCACCCCGGTCAGGCCGGCCATCGTCAGCAGCCCGGTGCGCCAGGTGGTGGGCCGGTCGGTGCGGGCGGCGACCGTGTACAGGGCGATGACGGCGCTCATCGCGACGGGTGCCCGGGGCTCGCCGGTGGCCAGCTCGATCAGGGTGAGCCCGCAGGTGACGGCGAGGACGGTGCGCGGGCTGCGGCGGCGGAAGACGAGGGCGGCCGCGCCGAGCAGCATCAGCAGCAGGGAGACGGGCTCGGGGGCGCGGGTGCGGAAGGTGGGCCCGAGCGGGCCGTGCGGGTCGACGAAGGACCCGAGGACCATGGAGACCAGCGCCCCGAGCGCCAGTACGGCGTCGGTGGCGAGCGGATGGGCCCGCATCCACTGCCGCCCGGTGGGGAAGGGCCCGGGCCCGAGGTCTGTGGTCGTCACCCGGCTACGGTACGGGCTCGCGCGCACGGCGCCGCAGGGCGTCGGGCGGTACGGGGCGATCGGCGAAGGCGAAGGCGAAGGGTCACCCCCGAACCGGCACCGCGTCCATGCCACGCCACGCCACGCCACGCCGGGCGCCGGCCTCAGGCCCCGTCCGGGGGCCGGGGCAGGCGCAGGCGGCGGGGCGGGGGTGGGGTGCGGCGGCCCAGGGGGGCGCGGGAGCGGGGCGGGCCCCACTTCGCCCGCACCACGCACACCGCCATGACGGCGGCGATGGCCGCGAGGTGTTCCTTGCCGGCGAGGTTGTCCTTGATCAGGACCTCCCCGGTCATCACGAGGATCACCAGGGTCCCGGTGAGGTAGGCCCGGTAGCGCCAGCACACGTAGATGGCCAGGCCCACCACCGCCGCCGACGGGCCGGTGTCGTTGACGACGCGGTCGGTCACCGGCAGGCCGAAGGGGTGGTCGGGGCCCAGGGAGAGCCCGATGCGGGCGTAGGTGGTGCCGGCGAGGGTGGCGATGTACCCGATCAGCAGGGTGCGCCACCAGCCGATGCAGATCTCGGCGATCCCGAAGACCAGCAGGATCTGCGCGAGCGCCCCCCACACGGGCAGGTCGAGGGCGGGGACGAAGAGGGAGAGCGGCGTGCGCAGCAGCGCGAGCCACAGGGGGTCGACGGCCTTGACGGACCCGAGGTTCTGGACGGGCTGGAAGCCCCACGACGTGTTCTGCACGATCTGGAAGACCGAGGTGAGGCAGACGGCGCCGATGGTCATCGGGATCGCGCGCCACTTGTCACGGACGAGGGCGTCCCCGAGGGTCCAGAACAGGGGGCCCCACTCGCGGCGGGCGAACCGCCGCGGTGAGGCCGTCGTCCACGACGTCAACGAATCGTCTCCAGATGTCTGCGGTGCAGCCACTTCGGCAGGCCGGGCGCCTCCAGGAAGCCCTCGGCCCGGCCCGCCGCGATTCCGATGCGCAGCAGGTCGGAACTCTTCTCGAAGAGCATGAACCGCGGCTCCCAGATCGGACGGTATTTGGCGTTGGCCCGGTAGAGGGACTCGATCTGCCACCAGCGGGAGAAGAAGCTCAGCAGCGAGCGCCACATGCGCAGCACCGGACCCGCCCCGAGCTTGGACCCCCGCTCGAAGACGGAACGGAACATCGCGAAGTTCAGTGAGACCTGTGTGACGCCGATCTCCTTCGAGCGTTCCAGGAGTTCGATGACCATGAACTCCATCAGGCCGTTCTCGGAGTCCCGGTCACGGCGCATCAGGTCGAGGGAGAGCCCCTTGGGGCCCCACGGTACGAAGGACAGCACGGCGCGCAGGTCGCCGTTGCCGTCGGTGCACTCCAGCATCACGCACTGGCCGTCGTCGGGGTCGCCGAGGCGTCCCAGGGCCATGGAGAAGCCGCGTTCGGTGGCGCCGTCGCGCCAGTCGTCGGCGCGCTGGAGGAGGACGGCCATCTCGTCGGCGGGGATGTCGGCGTGGCGGCGGATGCGGACGGTGTAGCCGGCGCGCTTGACGCGGTTGTAGGCCTGCCGGACGGTGCGCATGGCGCGGCCCTCCAGCGTGAACTCGTCGGTCTCGACGATGGCCTCGTCGCCCAGCTCCAGGGCGTCCAGCCCGTGGCGGGCGTAGATCTGTCCGGCTTCCTCGGAGGCGCCCATCACGGCGGGCACCCAGCCGTGCTCGCGGGCCTCGGCCAGCCAGGGCTCGATGGCGCCGGGCCAGGCCTCGGGGTCGCCGATGGGGTCGCCGGAGGCCAGCGAGACCCCGCCGACGACGCGGTAGGTGACGGCGGCCTTGCCGGTGGGGGACCAGATGACGGACTTCTCGCGGCGCAGCGCGAAGTAGCCGAGGGAGTCGCGGTCGCCCTGCTTGGCGAGGAGCGCGCGCAGCCTCTCCTCGTCCTCGGGGGTGATCGGGTCGACGGCGCGGCGCGAGCGGAAGGCGGCGAACAGCACGGCGAGCAGCAGCAGCATCGACATGACGTTGATGAAGACGTCCACCCAGGCGGGGGTGGTGATCGCGTTGTACGCCTTGTCGTCGGGGGCGAGGGTGATCAGCCGCATCACGCCGTAGCGCCAGCGGGCGAGGAACGTGGCGTCGGCCCGGTCGGGGTCGGTGTTGGTGGCGCCGACGAGGAGGGCGGCGACGAGCGAGGTGAGCAGCAGGCCGGCGGCGCCGACGACGGTGGCCAGCGCGGGGTTGGAGCGGTCACCCTTGGCGTAGAACTCGTGGCGGCCCATCAGGAGGGCGCCGACGAACGCGGCGGTGAGGGCGAGCGAGACCCAGTTCTGGGCGTGGTCGCGGAACTCCGGGTAGCACAGGCTGAACTCGCCGCCGGTGCACGGGGCGAAGGCGGCGACGGCGAACGCCATCAGCAGCAGTCCGCTGACGACCAGGTTGAGGATCCAGGCGGCGCGCTTGCGGCGGCCCATGGTGACGGCGAGCAGCAGCGAGAACAGGCCGGAGGCGAAGCCGGCCGTCAGCAGGTACGGGGTGTAGAAGTCGGCGGTGTTGTGCCTGCGCAGGTCCTGCCCGAGCGAGAGCCACACCGCGCTGAGGAAGTTGACGAAGGTGACGGCCCGCAGGTACCAGACCGCGAAGGCGGCGCTGCGCCGCGAACCCGGGCTTCCCCTGCGGGTCTCCGGCTTGGCCGCGGCCTCCCCTCCCTGCTCCTTCTCCTTCTCCTTCTTGTTGCTGGAACCCTTGCCGGAAGCCTGATCGAGGCTGTTCCGGTTTTCTACGCTGGTCAAGCGGACCTCTCCCATGAAACGCGATGATATGGGCGTCACCGGTCCGCAGGCCGTACGGGCACTGCGGACCGGCCAGGCCCTTGGTGCCCGGTACTTTCAGTCCGTCTTCTGGTCCGTCGGGGTCTCTCCGGAGGACGTCTCCGGGAGTTCCGCGGCGAGCGCGGCGGCCGCCTGGACGAGGGGGAGCGCCAGCAGGGCACCGGTTCCCTCTCCCACTGTGACGCCGTGGTCGAGCACGGGGTTGAGTGCCATCCGGTCCAGTGCCTTGGCCTGGCCCGGTTCCCCGCTGCTCTGTCCGGCGAGCCACCAGTCCGGGGCGCGGAAGGCGGCCCGCTGGGCGACGAGCCCGCAGGCGGCCGAGACGATCCCGTCGAGGATGACGGGCGTACGGCGTACCGCGGACTGGAGCAGGAAGCCGGTGATGGCGGCGACGTCGGCGCCGCCGACCGCCGCCAGGAGCGCCGTCTGGTCGCCGAGCACGGGGCGGGCGCGGCGCAGCGAGTCGCGGATGGCGGCACACTTGCGCATCCAGGCCAGGTCGTCGATGGGCCGTCCGCCTCGGCCGGTGACCACGGAGGCGTCGGTGCCGCACAGGGCGGCGACGAGGGTGGCGGCGACGGTGGTGCCGCCCACGCTGAGGTCGCCGAGGACGACGAGGTCCGTCCCGGAGTCGGCCTCCTCGTCGGCGATCCGGATGCCGAGCCTCAGCGCGGCCTCGGCCTCCTCGGCCGTGAGCGCGTCCTCGACGTCGATGCGTCCGCTGCCGCGTCGTACGCGGTGGCGGACGACCTCCTCGGGCAGCAGCTGCGGGTCGCAGTCGAGGCCGGCGTCGATGACGCGGACGCCCGCGCCGAAGCGCTCGGCGAGGATCGAGACCGGGCTGGTCCCGTCGAGGACGGCGCGCACCAGCTCGTGGGCGCCGCCCGCGGGCCGGGCGGAGACCCCGCCGGCGGCGATGCCGTGGTCGGCAGCGAACAGGACGACCCGCGGCCGCTCGATGGGCTTGACCGGTACCCGGCCCTGCGCGGCGGCCAGCCATTCGGCGAGCTCGTCGAGCCGGCCCAGGGCACCGGGCGGCACGCCGAGCCGTCCACGGCGCTCCTCGGCGTCACGACGGACGCCCCCGTCGGGGCGTTCGATCAGATCGGAGAAGTCGTCGAGATTCAGCGTGGTCATCTGCCAGAGATTACAGCCGCCGGGAGCCTCCTTCGGGGGGCGGCCGCCGATCCGTCAGGAAGGCTGCTCCTTGAGTACGAGGGCCTGCCCGGCGACGACCAGGAGGACGTGCTCGCACTCGCCCGCGACCGCGTTGTTGAGGCGGCCCAGCTCGTCGCGGAACCGCCGTCCGGAGGCGGTCGCGGGGACCACCCCGGAGCCCACCTCGTTGCTCACGAGCACCACCGTGCGGCGGGTGGCGCGGACGGCCGCCACCAGGTCCGCGATCCGGGCGCGGAGCTCCTTCTGCCCGCCGGCCGCCCAGACGGCGTCGTCCCAGGCCCCGGCGCGGTCCATGGCGTCGGTGAGCCACAGGGCGAGGCAGTCGATCAGCAGGGGTGCCCCGGGCAGTTCCAGCAGCGGTACCAGGTCGCAGGTCTCGGCCGTCCTCCAGTGGGCGGGCCGCCGCTCGCGGTGGAGGCCGACGCGCTGGGCCCATTCCGCGTCGCCGTCGCGGGTGCCGCCGGTGGCGACGTAGGTCACCTCGGGGAAGGCCTCCAGGCGCCGTTCCGCCTCGACGGACTTGCCGGAGCGGGCGCCGCCGAGCACCAGGGTGCGGCGCGGTACGTCGGGCACCGCGTGGTAGTCGCCCGCGGTGAGCGTGGTGCCGTCGGGTACGGCGCGGGCCCCGGCGGCGGCGCAGCGGCGGTCCAGTTCCCGGCCGGGCGGGGTGTCGTGGTCGAGGTGGACGGCGATCACGTCGGTGGCGGGGCCGACGGCTCCGGTCGACCGGAGCCGGGCCAGGGCCTCGGGCCGGCCGAGCACGTCGGCGAGGACCACGTCGTAGGGGCGGCGGGCGGGCGTCGCCTCGGTGCCGGCCGGTGCCCCGCCGGGCGGCAGGTACAGCATCCGGGCCCCGTCGGGGCCGGTGACCTCGTACCCGGTGCCGGGCGCGTCCATCGGTACGGCCCGCACCCGGTGCCCGCTGATCACGGCGAGTTCCCGCCCGTCGGGGACTCGTCCGGCGGCGGGCAGCCCGGGCGGCAGCTCGACGGGGGGCCCGTCGTGCGGGTGGGTCAGCAGCACCTGCCGTACGCCCGCCAGCGAATGCCCGGCGCGGGCCCCGGCCAGGACCGCCCCGGGGGTGAGGTCGAGGAGGAGCGCGCCGTCGACGAGGACGGAGGTCGCGGCGCGCGCCCGGGTGCCGACGCAGACCGCGCAGACCGCGCAGGGACAGCCGGGGCGGGGCAGTCCTTCGGGGGTACCGGTGCCGAGGAGAGTGAGTTCCACACGGAGATCCTCTCGCTTCGCCGGTACTGGTGCGCGCCCGGTTACTCTCTGGGCACACTCAAGGCGAGTAGCGGACGAGCAACGGAGGCGGACATGGCGTGGACGTGGCGGTTCGAGGCGGCCGACGGCGCGGAGGTGGCCCCGGCGGTGGAACCGGAGGAGTTCACCACGCAGGGGGACGCGGAGTCCTGGATCGGCGAGGTCTGGAAGGAGCTCCTGGACGGCGGCGCGGAACGGGTCACCCTGTTCGAGGACTCGACGGAGATCTACACGATGAGCCTCAGCGCGGCAGCGGAGGCCTGACGTACGAAACCCCCGGGGGCGGATCCCCGGGGGTTTTCCGTTCCGCGGGCTTCCTCAGCCCCGCACCCCGCACAGGTGCAGCAGCGCGGCGACCGAGCGGTAGGGGTCGGTGCGCCCGGCCCGTTCCTCGGCGGCCAGCAGCCGCTCCAGCTCCTCCTCGGGCGGGAGCTCGGCCGCGGCCTCGGTCCCGTCGGTGAAGACGCGGACCCCGTACCAGGCGTGCAGCGGCGCGCCGATCCCCGACAGGGTGGCCGTCAGGTCGGCGAGCCGGTCGGCCCGTACCTCCAGGCCCAGCCGGTTCGTGTAGTCGACGGTGTCGAAGGCGGCCAGCGCCCCCGTCCAGTCCCCGGACAGCCCCGGCCGCAGGGCGAGGGCGTCGCCGTTGCGCACGAGCAGGGACAGCAGTCCGCCCGGGGCCAGCATCCGGGCCAGCCCGGCGAGCATGGCGTCGGCCTCGGACACGTACATCAGTACTCCGTGGCACAGCACCACGTCGAAGCTGCCGGGCCCGAAGTGCGCGCCCGTCTCCCGGCCGTCGCCCTCGATCAGCTCGACCCGGTCGCGGATCCCGGCGGGCTCGGCGGCCAGCGCGGCGTGCGCGACGGCCAGCATGGCGGCGTCCTGTTCGAGACCGGTGACCATGTGCCCGGCGCGGGCCAGGCGCAGTGCCTGGGTCCCCTGGCCCATGCCGACGTCGAGGACGCGCAGCCGCTGCCCGACCGGGAAGCGCTGCGTGATCTGTTCCTCGACCTGCCGGCCGACGAGTTCCTGGCGGACCGCGTTGCGCAGTCCGCCCAGGCCCTCCAGCCAGAGCCTGGCTCCCCCCGCGAAGCCCTCCCCCTTCGACGCCCCAGTTGAACCGGGCGTCGCTCCGGTCAGGGCCGTTCCCCGCGCTTGACCTGCGGCTTGGGGAGGCGCAGGCGGCGCATCTGGAGGGTGCGCATCAGGCCGTAGGCGATGGCGCCGCGGCGGGGCTCGTCCTTGAAGCGCTCGTTCAGGGCCTTGCGGAGGCGGAAGACGAGGCCGATCGAGTCCAGGACGATCAGGACGATCACGCCGAGCCACAGCAGCAGGGCGACGTTCTGGATCGAGGGGACCCGGATCATGCTCAGCACCAGGATGATCACGGCCAGCGGCAGGAACATCTCGGCGACGGAGAAGCGGGAGTCCACGAAGTCGCGGACGAACCGGCGGACGGGACCCTTGTCACGGGCCGGCAGATAGCGCTCGTCGCCGTTGGCCAGCGCCTCGCGCTGCCGGGCCATCTCTTCCCGGCGGCGCTCGCGGGCCCGGCGGGCGTCCTCCTTGCGGTTGCCGGTCGAGGCCACGACGGCCTTGCGCTGCGACTGGGCCACAGCACGCTTCGGCGTCGGGCGGCCCTTGGGGGCCTGCGGGTCACGGGGCTGCGAGGGGCCGGCGCTCACCTTTTCGGTGGCGGAGGCCTTCTCTTCCTTGGAGGAGCGGCTACCAAACACAGACACAACCCTACGTGGTCGAGGGCGGGCGGCCCACCTCGGCGGGGAACGATCCGGCAACGGCGGGCGTCTTCCCCGTACGAGGCTCCTGAGGTCCTCGGGGATCACCTACTCCTTACGCCTGATACGGCGCGGGGGTACTCGTCCTGGAGGAGGAGCGCATCCGTACTCGAACAGTGCGGTAATGGAAGCAGGGCCCGTACTGTGGGTCCTGTCGGTGACCTGGAGCACAGTCCGTCTAGAAGGGGGCGCGCGCAGCCCATGAGCGGTGTCATGAAGCGTATGGGGATGATCTTCCGCGCGAAGGCGAACAAGGCCCTTGACCGGGCCGAGGACCCGCGCGAGACCCTCGACTACTCCTACCAGAAGCAGCTGGAGCTGCTGCAGAAGGTGCGCCGAGGCGTCGCCGACGTGGCGACCTCCCGCAAGCGGCTGGAGCTCCAGCTCAACCAGCTGCAGAGCCAGTCCGCCAAGCTGGAGGACCAGGGCCGCAAGGCCCTCGCCCTGGGCCGTGAGGACCTGGCCCGCGAGGCCCTGTCCCGCCGCTCCTCGCTCCAGCAGCAGGTCAGCGACCTGGAGGTGCAGCACCAGACCCTCCAGGGCGAGGAGGAGAAGCTGACGCTGGCCGCCCAGCGCCTCCAGGCCAAGGTGGACGCCTTCCGGACGAAGAAGGAGACCATCAAGGCCACCTACACCGCCGCCCAGGCGCAGACGCGGATCGCGGAGTCCTTCTCCGGCATCTCCGAGGAGATGAGCGACGTCGGCCTGGCGATCCAGCGGGCCGAGGACAAGACCGCCCAGCTCCAGGCCCGCGCCGGCGCGATCGACGAGCTGCTGGCCTCCGGCGCCCTGGACGACCAGAGCGGCCTCGGCTCCAAGGACGACATCCAGGCCGAGCTCGACCGCCTCTCCGGCGGCAACGACGTCGAGCTGGAGCTCCAGCGGATGAAGGCGGAGCTGGCCGGCGGCCCGTCCGCGCAGCAGCAGGCCATCGAGGGCGGCGCCCCGGGCACCGCCCAGCCGCAGCAGACCCAGCACCGGTTCGACAAGCAGTAGGACAGGGGCCCGTCATGATTGTCCGCATCATGGGGGAAGGTCAGGTGAAGGTGGCCGACGGTCACTTCGCCGAGCTCAACAAGCTGGACGACGAACTCCTGGAGGAGATGGAGTCGGGCGACGAGGCGGGCTTCCGGCGCACGCTGGGCGCCCTGCTCGACGCCGTACGGCGGCTGGGCACCCCCCTGCCCGACGACGCCCTGGAGCCCTCCGAGCTGATCCTGCCCGCCCCGGACGCGACCCTCGACGAGGTCCGGGACATGCTCAGCGACGACGGCCTCATCCCGGGCTGACCGCGCCCGCGCACAGGACACCGATCCACGCGAAGGGTCCGCCCCCGTCACAGGGGGCGGACCCTTCGTGTCATCCGCAGCCGTGCCCCGGACCGCCCCCGCCGCCGCTCCGCTGCCGGTCCCGTTCCCGTTCCCGTTCCCGCTCGCGGTCGGGATCGGACAGGCCGCTGATGAAGTTCTCGAACCGGCGGCGCGGCCGGGCCCAGCGCCGGTCGTGGTGGAAGGCCCGCAGCCCCGCCTTGGCGCGGGCGCGCGGCCGGTGCGCGTAGAACCGCTTCGCGTAGGGGGACCCGGGCCGGGCCAGCCGGATCGCGCCGATCAGCGCGACGAAGGGGATGACCGTCCCGAAGACGGCCGTGCGCGGTTTGCCCTTCCACAGGGCGATCAGCGCCAGGAAGAAGTTGGTGGCGGTGTTCATGACGACGAGTCCCCGGCTGTGCCGCTCCCCGGGCGACAGCTCGTTCACCCCGAAGGGCAGGAAGCCGCCCAGCACCAGGGCGACCATCGCGGCCGTCAGTACGACGACCTCCACGCTCTTGCGGCCCTGCTCGCTCCAGTAGACGTCGTCCAGGTGCAGGATCAGCGCGAACTCGTCCAGCACCAGCCCCGCGCCCAGCCCGAAGAGCACGGCCGACAGGCCCGCGCCGAACGTGTGCCCGCCGCTGCCCACCGCCCCGAACCCGCCGATGATCACCAGGACCACGCCGGGCACCACGTGGTGGACGTGCAGACCGCCCGGGGTGATGTTCTTGAAGGGCCCCCGCCCCGCCCGGATCAGCCGGGTGATCACCCGTGTGACCAGGAACGAGAACACGAACGACAACAGGGCGAGCAGCAGCGGGAGCTTCCCCGGATCGACGATGTTCCGCTCCCACCAGTGACCCACGACACCCGCTCCCGATATGACACGTAATGAGCAATTTACCGTCCACCGTAAGCGGGTAGCGTTCGCGCCGATGACAGATTCGACCGATGATCGACCGCCGCTCCCGCCCGAGGAGCGCGCCACGCTGGCCGACGGGATCCGCTTCGCCTTCGGCACGCTGACCGTCCTGCCCGCGCGCATCACCCGCTGGGACCGGCCCGCCGCCCGCACCGGCATGGCCTGCGCCCCGCTCGCCGGCCTCGCCGTCGGCCTGCTCGCCACCGTACCCGCCACCCTGCTGCTCCTGCTCGGCGGCGGGCCCCTGCTCGCCGCCGCCGTCACCGTCGCCGTCCCCGCCGCCCTGACCCGCGGCCTCCACCTCGACGGGCTCGCCGACACCGCCGACGGACTCGGCAGCGCCAAGCCCGCCGAAGACGCCCTGCGGATCATGAAGCAGTCCGACATCGGCCCCTTCGGCGTCATCTCCCTGCTCCTCGTCCTCCTCGTCCAGGCCGCCGCCCTCGCGAACGCCTACGCCGACTCCTGGGCCCGGGGCGCGCTCGCCGCCGTCACCGCCGCCGTCACCGCCCGGCTCGCGATGACCCTCGCCTCCCGCGAGGGCGTCCCCGCCGCCCGCCCCGGAGGGCTCGGCGCGGCGGTCGCGGGCGTGGTCCCGCGCCGCGC